>JBNAWO010000067.1:8617-13013 GCA_049699815.1 Ignavibacteria bacterium
ATCCCAGATTAAATCCTGCAGCAACTCTGAACAAATTTTCAGTTTGTTCACCTAAAAAAATATGAGCAAGTTCATGTTTGATTGTTTGGTCGAAAGAATTATATGTAACGAAAATTTGTTTTAACCATGGTTTGGTGAAATCGGCAGCTTCATCACCTAACAATTGCTTTTTCGAAGTATCAGAATCAAAAATAAAAATTTTAACATTGGAAGGTTTATAACCAAAAATTTTATAAAGCCAATCAAAGTGAAATTTAGTTTTGTATTCAAATAATTTTCTTTCTCGAACTGAAATGTTTTTATTCTGAAAGAAAATCTTAAAATCTTGATTTTCTACTTTAATTGGAAACTTGTTTTCGAAGAATTTCTGAGAAGTGCTTAATCCAAGCTCATCACCAAGCAGAAACAAAAATGAAGAGATGAAAACGACTAAAATGTAAAAATGATAATTCTCCAGCTGCAAAATTCTTTTTTGTTTTTCCTCCAAAATTTTTGGTGATAAAATTAAAACTGATGTGAAAAATAAGCCGAATGAATAAATGAGAATTCGTTGATCAATTTCAAAGATCTCATTATAAACAAGCCCCGGAAAATAAATTACAAGTGGGTTGAAAAGAAATAGTTGCGACTCAAAATAATATTCAATTAAACTATAAGTAATCAAAAAAATGTAAATCAAGAATAAAAAAAGTGCTGACTTCAGTTTAGAAAATACTTTTAAGATCGAGCTTAACGCCAGAGTGAATGTCGAAGAAGTAATTACAAAAAGCGGGAAGAAAAGAATTCCTTCAGTAAGCGGACAAGAATAGAAAAAAATCTCAATCAGGAGGAAAGTGATAAAAAGTCCAAATGCAAGACTATAAATTATTTTGATAATTGATGAGGCACTTTCTCCTTTTCTAAAAAAATATAATCCTAAAAATCCAGTGATGATTGAAAAGACGAAAGAGAAAACGATTGAAATTTCCAGATCAAGATTTCTTAGAAGTGGAAAATTAAGTAGTAAAATTCTTAAAAGTAATAGAGATATAAAAACTGAAATTAGTAAAACACGATGTCTTAAAAATAAATTTTTAATACTCATCAGTTTGAACGCGTTCGATATCGGCGCCCAGAGCTTTCAATTTGTTCTCAATTTTTTCATAACCACGATCGAGATGATAAATTCTCAAAACTTCTGTTGTACCTTCGGCAACAAGTCCAGCAAGTACAAGCGATGCACTTGCTCTTAAATCTGTAGACATAACTTTTGCACCTTTTAATTTCTCAACTCCTTTGATGAAGGCTGTATTTCCCCTCACATTAATATCCGCACCAAGACGATTAAGTTCAGGTACATGATTAAAACGATCGAAATAGATATTATCTGTAACTTCTGATGCACCATCAGCAATACTCATTAAACTAATCCATTGAGCTTGCATATCTGTCGGAAAGCCGGGATAGACTTCTGTATCAACATTTACAGGCAAAATTTTATCTCCTGACCTCAATTCAACAAAATCATGACCGCTCGAGATTTGAAATCCTGCATCATTAAGCTTAACCAAAATTGCATCTAAATGATCAGGGCGACAATTTTTAATTTTAACATTGCCCTGAGTAATTGCACCGGCAATTAACAAAGTACCTGCTTCAATTCTATCAGGAATAATTACTTCATCAGCTGGATGCAATTCGTCAACACCTTCGATTTCAATAAACTTTGAACCAATACCAGAAATTTTTGCGCCCATTTTAGTTAAGAATTCAGCTACAGCCGTGACTTCAGGTTCAATTGCAGCATTTGATATTAAAGTTGTTCCCCTGGCAAAAACGGAAGCCATCATTGTATTCACAGTTGCACCAACACTCGGAATGTTGAAGATGATTTTTGTTCCGATAAGTCTATCAGCTTTTGCAATTATATAACCTTGATCAATTTCAACACTTGCACCTAATTTTTGAATCGCTTCTAAGTGAAGATTAATTGGTCTTGGTCCCCAGGCACAACCACCTGGCATAGAAACTTTTGCATAACCATATCGAGCCAGAGTAGGTCCAAGCACATAGATCGAAGCCCTCATCTTTTTCACATATTCATAAGGAGCTTCAAGATTTTTAATTCCATTATTTCTGACTTTGATTGTGTGCTCATTAAATTCGATCTCTTCACCCATATTGGTAAGAAGTTTAATCATACTATAAGCATCAAGAAGTTCTGGAGAATTATAAAAAGTAAAATCTCCGTTTGCAAGAATTGTTGCTGGAAGAAGTCCAAGTAGTGCATTCTTAGCACCGCTGACTTCAACTTCACCAGACAATTTTTTACCGCCGTGAATAATAAACTTATACATACGCAAATTTAAGAAGGAATGAGAGAAATAAAAGCAAATTTGAAATCATGATTAGTTCTTCAAATATGATACGGTAAAATGATTAAATGGACGACCATCTTTTCAATGTGGATAACAAAAAATAAAGTAAGTAAGTTTTCAATATGAAAATTCAGACTAAAGAGACCAGCATCTAATTCATCATTAATAAATTAGCATATAAATTTTCCATGAATATCATAAACTATAAGAATTTTTCTTGTTTTATTATTGAAATAAATGTGGTTGGATTAAATGGATTCGCATATTTTTAATAAAGCGAAAAGAGTTCAGGAATTTTCCCATAATCAACTGTGGTTTGAATATCCATCAAACGATAAAAATTTTCGTCTTGAACTTTTCATTATCTTCCCAAGTGAAAGCGAGTTTGTCATTGAAAATTACTGTTTCAAATACTCCAATAACAGAACTATCAGCGACATTTACTTAATTGTTTTTAATTTACAAAACTCCTAATAGTTTGTAGTTTTAGTTATTATTTGTTTACCAATTAAAATTAATTTATCCTCTTTTCCGTTTCAACATCAAAGAAATGTGTTTTAAATGGATTTATATAAAACGAAAACTTGTGACTTGGTTTTACAAAGATATCGGAAGGAATTCGTGCAACACATTGAACATCATCTATAATAAAATAAACAAATGATTCATTTCCCATCGGTTCAACAACTTCAATATTAACTTCAAATTTTTGTAAAGAAGAGTTTTGCGAATTTGCTTGAAAATCTTCTGGTCTAATTCCAGCAATTACCGATTTGTTGACATAGTTTTTTAAATCAAATTCAGCCGGAATTTCAAAAACAAACCCACCTTTATTTGAAACAAATCTTAATCCATTTTCAAGCACAATTTTACCTTCAATAAAATTCATAGCTGGACTTCCAATAAATCCAGCGACAAACTTGTTAATCGGTTTATTGTAAAGATTAAGTGGCGTATCAATCTGCTGAACTACTCCATCTTTCATTACAACGATTCGGTCACCCATTGTCATTGCTTCGACTTGATCGTGAGTAACATAGATCATAGTCGCTTCAAGTCTCTGATGAAGTTTTGAAATTTCAGTTCTCATTTGAACGCGAAGCTTTGCATCAAGATTACTTAATGGTTCATCAAAGAGAAATACTTTTGGTTTTCTGACAATTGCTCTTCCTACAGCAACTCTTTGTCTTTGTCCGCCGCTTAATTGTTTTGGTTTTCGATCAAGTAGATGTTCAATTTCAAGGATGCGAGCTGCTTCCTGTACTCGTTTTTTGATTTCATCTTTTGGAAGTTTTCTAATTTTTAATCCAAACGCCATATTATCAAACACTGTCATATGAGGATACAAAGCATAATTCTGAAACACCATTGCTATATCACGATCTTTTGCAGGGACATCATTTACCAGTACATTATCAATGTATAATTCTCCTTTTGAAATTTCTTCGAGACCCGCAATCATTCTCAAAGTTGTTGTTTTACCGCATCCTGAAGGTCCAACAATTACGACAAATTCTTTATCATTTACAGTGAAAGTTACATCTTTGACTGCAACAAGATTATTATCATAGATTTTACTAACATTAATTAATTTTACTTCTGCCATTTTTTAATTCCTTACTTTTGAATCCATTCTTCAAACATTTGGTTAAAAGTTAACTCATCCAGTTGTCTTTTATCAAAGAAACCATTTCTTCTCAAAACTGCTTCAGCATAATATAAAGTCACTGCAGCCGCAACAGAGACATTAAGGCTTTGAATCATTCCATGCATTGGAATTTTAAAAGTTAAATCACAGTATTTTAAGAGTTCATCACTTACACCGCGATGTTCATTGCCAAAGACTAAAGCAATTGGTTTTGTATAATCAAGTTCGTCATAAAGGTACGAGTATTTATCAAGGTGAGATGCGGCAATTAAAAAACCTTTTGACTTCATTTCTTTATGAAATTCTTCATAGGATGAATACTTTTTTAATTTCATCCATTTATTTGCACTAACTGAACTCGCTTTCGAAATTTCTGGGAATTTTTCGGTTG
>JBNAWO010000068.1:0-12806 GCA_049699815.1 Ignavibacteria bacterium
ATGCCATTCCAATCCTTTTGCTGAATGAATTGTGCTTAAGGTGAGAAATTCATCTTCACTACCTGGACTTTCAATATCATAAACACTTTGAGTTGGAGGTTCAAGAGCAAGGTCATCAAGGAAAGAGTTAAGTGAACGATATCGATCAGCAATAGCCTGAAAAATTTCCAAATCTTTTAATCGTTTCTGAAAGTCATCGTACTTCTCTCTTAATATCGGTTCGTAAAAGGGGAGAATAATATTTAGTTTTTCTGAGGGAGATAATGTGTTCCCGCTTGCTTCATTTAAAATTCTAAATAATTCGTGAACGCTATCTGGTAATAATTTGTCTTTTAAGAATGAATTGAAATTGAATTTATTTTTATTTACGGCATCTTCGATTTCATCAGTTAAAGTTCGAGCTTTTTTGGGTCCAATTCCGGATAAAAGTTGCAAAACTCTGAACCAACTTATTTTATCTATTGGATTGTTTAAGATTCTAAGAAAGCTAATCAAATCTTTGATGTGGGCTGTTTCAATAAATTTAATCCCACCAAATTTTCTGTATGGAATCCCAGCTTTATTTAGTTCGATTTCAAGATCATAAGAGATGTAACCGGAACGGAAAAGCACTGCTATATCTAACAACGAAATTCCTTCTTCTCTTAATTCAAGGATTTTATCAACTACAAATTTTGATTCAAGAGTTGTATTCTGTGCCGCAATGATGGAAGGTAATTCTCCAAATTCGTTTCTTGTATAGAGTCGTTTCGGATATTTTTCAATCATTGATGCAATAATTTGATTTGTAAAATTTAAGATTGCTTGAGTACTTCTGTAATTTTCTTCAATTGTGATAATTTTTGCATCTGGAAAATCTTGGGGAAAATTGATTATGTTTTTGAAATTCGCTCCTCGAAATGAATAAATACTCTGTGAATCATCACCGACAACCATAATATTTCTTGATGTTCCACCAAGAAGCTTTACAATTTCTGCCTGAAGCTTATTTGTGTCTTGGTATTCATCAACCATTATGTATTTATAATTTTTGTGAATGTATCTGCGAAAGTCTTCGTCTTTCTCGAGTAGTTCTTTCAATTTGAGAAGAAGGTCATCGTAATCTAAAAGGGCGTTTTTCTTTTTAAATTTTTCATATTCATCCTTAAGTAATTTAATATCATCTAAGAATTCAATGAACTGTGGATATTGAGTTGAAAGAATATGCTCAATAGTAGTTTGTTTATTAATTGCAAGACTGATTATGTCGTAAAGAGTTTGTTTCTTTGGGAATCTTTTTCTTTGTTTATCGAAACCAAGATTGGTTCTTATAAGATTGATAACATCTTCAGCATCAGATTGATCAAGTATTGTGAAGTTGTTTGGATATCCAATTTTCTCAGCGAATTTTCTTAAAATCATATTAGCAAAAGAATGAAATGTACCGCCAGAAACTTTTTCGCATCTTGAATCAATTAAAGCGGCAGCACGACGCAACATTTCCTGAGCTGCCTTTCTGGTGAATGTAAGAAGTAATATTGATTGTGGATTAACTCCAGATTCGACAAGCCTTGCGACTCGGTAAACTAATGTTTGGGTTTTACCTGTTCCAGCTCCAGCAATCACCAGAACTGGACCTTCTGTTGTAATAACAGCCTCATATTGGGCAGGATTTAAAATGTTTTTGTAGTCAATTTTATAATTAACTTCTTCTTGAGATTTAATTCTCGTTTCAGTTTCTGTGGAGACTCTCTTTAATATATATTTCTTTGCCATTTAATATTTCTCATTCTTAAAGCAATTGGTGTATCGAATATTTCTTTGTAGATAACTGCTTTCTTAAAATCATCTAAATTGTTTAATTCAAGTTTGAATGTTTTTTCTGCTTTTACCACATTTTTAGTCTCAACATTATAAGCATCAAGTTTAGAATAATCGAATTCATCAATATCAATATCCGGTAATGTTGCTTCATAATCGTAAGCTTCAATCAGAAAATCCTGATGAATTTTTTCTTCAATGGTTTGTGAAGGTGTTTTTTGAACAACTTTTTCCTCAAATTTTTGTTCTGGTAATTTTTGAACTGGTATTTGTTCAGGCTCAAATTGTAGAAATTCCTCGTCCGAGTCCGATTCCGTGATTGGTTCAGGTTCTTCGGCTTTGTATCCAAATAATTCTTCAATCTCTCTTAAAATATCTTGAGATAATTTTTCCTCCACCGGTTCCTGGTATGTTTCAGGTTCATAGGTTTCTGGGTGTTTTCGTGGAGGCGGAGTTCTTCGTCTGAATAGGGGAGCAAGTAAAGCATACAGGATAAACAAAATTATCAGCAGGTCAAATAAATTTTCCATTTAAAGTCCTTAATAAATTATTAATTACTCTTTTTTCTTTTCCACACCTTTAGAAATTGATTCACGCATTTCAGTATCTGCTTGAATGTTTCTCAATGTGTAATAATCGAGAACTCCAAGTTTACCTTCTCGTAATGCCTGAGCAATTGCTTTAGGAATTTCTGCTTCAGCTTCGATTACTTTCGCTTTCATTCGCTGGACTTCAGCTTTCATTTCTTGTTCAGTTGCAACCGCAGCAGCTCTTCTCTCTTCAGCTTTTGCACGCGCAATTTTTAAGTCAGCTTCTGCCTGATCGGTTTGTAATTTTGCACCAATGTTTTCGCCAACATCTACATCAGCAATATCGATTGATAGAATTTCAAATGCAGTTCCGGCGTCGAGTCCTTTTTCAAGTACTGTTTTAGAGATTCTATCTGGATTTTCAAGAACTTCTTTGTGAGAATTAGCAGAACCGATGGTTGTAACAATTCCTTCTCCCACACGAGCAATAATTGTAGTTTCTCCAGCACCTCCTACCAATCGATCAATGTTTGCTCTTACAGTAACTTTTGCGATGGCTCTTACCTGTATTCCATCCTTTGCTACAGCAGCGATTGCTGGAGTTTCAATTACTTTTGGATTAACACTCATCTTAACTGCTTCAAGAACATCACGACCAGCGAGATCAATTGCAGTTGCTCTCTCAAATGTTAATGGTATGTTTGCTTTGTCTGCTGATATTAATGCATTGACAACTTTTTCGACATTTCCTCCAGCAAGATAGTGAGCTTCGAGTTTACCAGTTTCTACTTTAATCCCAGCTTTTGTAGCCGTAATCAAACTTTTGACTATGATATGTGGTGGAACTTTTCTTAATCTCATCCCGACTAAATCAGAAAAGATTTTTAGTTTAACTCCTGCAAAGTAAGCAGTAATCCATAAACCGACTGGAATAAAGTAAAGGAAAATGATCAGGAATAGAATAATTCCAAAAATTATAAGAACTGCTAAACCAGTTAAAGCTTCCATAGTTTTTTCCTTACAATTTTATTGAATTAATTTTTTATATACTTCTTCAAATACTTTTGATGCATCATCGAGTAGATAGAAATAAACATCTTTTAAATTTTTCGATTCGAATTTTAAAACTTCACCGATCATTATTTCAGCGCATTTGTCCATTGGAAAACCACCAACGCCGGTGCCAAGAGCAGGGAAGGCGACTGAAGAAAGATTTAATTTTTCACATAATTCAAGAACATTCTTAGTTGCATCTCGAATGTATTTATCATTTGTAATTAAATCCTGTCCCATTACTGCAGCGTGTAGTACATATTTAGCATTGAGATTTCCGGCCGTTGTTTCAATTGCACTTCCAATCGGAATTGGACCTTTTGCAACGGCTTCATCTTCAATGATTTTTCCACCAACTCGTTTAATTGCACCAGCGACTCCAGCTCCCATCCATAAATGATTATTTGCTGCATTTACAATTGCGTCAACTTTTGCCGTTGTAATATCACCTTGAATAATTTTTATTGATGGATGTGAAGTTGAACTCATCTCTTAATCTCTTAGTTGTTTTAATGTAAATATACGAATAGTTAAATTTTTAGTAATTAGAGAAGATACATCTAAAAACTTGAAATTTTTTTATACGAAATAAATTTTGATTTAAAATAAAAAACCCCACCGAAGTGGGGTTGATTAAAGTTAGCAAAAATTATCTGATAACTTTTACTTCTGCAGCTTGCAAGCCTTTTGGTCCTTGCTTGACTGAGAATTCGACTTTATCGTTTTCTGCTAAAGTACGGTAACTATTACCAAGAATTGATTGATAATGAACGAATACATCCTCACCATTTTCTTGAGTAATGAATCCGTAACCTTTAGAACTGTTGAACCATTTTACGGTTCCTCTTCTTCGCTCTGACATATCAGAAGCTCCTTTAATAATTTGTTAATGATTTTGTTACTGAGACAGGTTTGAAGTTGATGCTTTAAGGAAGCTTTCTGAAGGTTCGAAATTTTTACTTCTACTACTACAGACTTACAAAACAACTGTCTGCTAATTCAATATAGAGATAATAATTGATTAATCCTAATTTATGGTAAGATATTATGAAGCATTTTAAAAATTTTGTAATTGAGAATGTATCTTTCTGTCACCCTTCGACGGGCTCAGGGTGATAACCTTTGATAAACTCAGGGGGTCGATCCAATATGTTTGCAAAGTAAATTAAATTCCCAACATTATTTTGTTAGCAATAAATTTGATTTAAAATTTTTTATTTTTTAAAGACAGATTGACTTGATAAAATTAAATCTTCAAGATAGTTTGCATTAAATAGAAAAATAAAATAGAAAGGATTAGCAAAATGGATATGAAAATAATTAATCAATTTATAGAATTACTCGGAAAAGATTCAGCACTTAAATATGCGTGCGGAGTCTTTAGACCAGGTCCACTTGATCCCGAGATTGACAAATCAAAAATCGAAAGGGCGATACAATTTGAAATGATTAAGCCCGATACTCTCGAGCTAACTGATATGGGTAAAATTTTTGTTGTAAAATCAGTGCTCGACTACGCTGATAGTTATACTGATGGTTATGCCGATGATGAAGATGATGAGCTCGAGAAGGAAGACGATGATGAAGAAAACGAAGACTGGGATGAAGATTGGGACGATGAAGAAGATGAGGATTGGGATGACGAAGATGAAGAATTTAATGATTGGGAAAATTGGGAAGAAGATGAAGATGAAGATGAAGATGACGACGAAGAATATGGTTATAAGAAAAGGGGAAAAAGAAGATAAAATTTTTCTATCCAACCAATTAAGTTGAAGTTTTATCAATCAAAATTGATGGAGCTTCAACTTTTTTGTTTTTAAAACTTTTTAAATCCTTTGTAAAGTCTCAAGCCTTTTTTAATTTTGTAAAAATTTTGTGATTAAAGAATGAAGAAGATTTATATAGAAGATTTAGATAAATACATTGGACAAGAAATAGAACTTTCAGGTTGGGTAACTCATAAAAGATCAAGCGGCAAGATTCGTTTTATTGTAATGAGAGATGGAACCGGGATTTGTCAGCTTGTTCTTGTTAAAAATTTATTACCTGAAGAAGTCTTTAATAAATTCGACGAATTAACTCAAGAGTCTTCTTTCAAAGTTTTTGGGCTGGTCAAAAAAGAAGATCGTGCACCAGGTGGATTTGAAATAGATGTTAAAAATCTCGAAATCATTCATATCGCTAAAGATTATCCTATCACACCAAAAGAACATGGAATTGAATTCTTGATGGACCACAGACATCTGTGGTTAAGATCAAGTCGGCAACATGCAATTCTCCGTGTTCGTCACGAAATCATAAACGCAATTCGAACTTTCTTCAATAATAAAGGATTTATCTTAGTCGATGCACCAATTTTAACTCCTGCTGCTTGTGAAGGAACGACGACTTTATTTGAGACTGAATATTTTGATCTGGGCAAAGCATATCTGACACAATCGGGTCAACTTTACGCTGAAGCTGCAGCAATGGCATTTGGAAAAGTTTACACTTTTGGCCCAACTTTCAGAGCAGAAAAATCTAAAACACGAAGGCACTTAACAGAGTTCTGGATGGTTGAACCTGAAGTTGCGTTTGCTGATTTAAATGATGATATGGATCTTGCAGAAGAGTTCGTTGAGTACATTGTTCAAACTGTTATTAAAAATCGAAGAAAAGAACTTGAATATCTTGAGAGAGATATTTCGAAACTTGAAAAAGTCAAAAGACCTTTTCCAAGAATTCATTACGAAGAAGCAATTGAGATTTTGAAAAAAAATGGTATTGATTTCGAATGGGGCAATGATTTTGGTGGTACAGACGAAACAGTAATTTCTGAACAATTTGATAAACCTGTAATGATACATCATTATCCAGCACAAGTAAAAGCATTTTATATGAAACGCGATCCGGATGATGAAAGATATGCTTTAGCTGTTGATATGCTTGCACCTGAAGGATATGGCGAAATAATTGGTGGTAGTCAAAGAGAGGATGATTACGATACACTTCTTAAACGAATCGAAGAACATAACTTGCCAAAAGAAGCTTTCGAATGGTATCTTGACCTCAGAAGATATGGCTCGGTTCCACATTCAGGATTTGGACTTGGAATAGAGAGAACTGTTGCCTGGATTTGCAAGCTTGAACATGTGAGAGAAACAATTCCATTTCCAAGAATGATCTACAGAAATACACCTTAATTTGTGGAGATAAAAACATAATTATGAGTCTTCAATTAATTACTTTCATAATTTTAGCAATAATTGGACTTACTTCAGCAATTATGCTTGTCTTGCAAAAAAATCCAGTCTACTCTGCATTACTTCTAATTATGCACTTTTTTGCACTTGCTGGATTTTATCTCTTATTAAATGCGCAATTTTTGGCTGTGCTGCAAATTCTTGTATACGCGGGGGCTATTATGGTTTTGTTTGTATTTGTTATTATGTTATTGAACTTACAAAATGAAGAGGCTCTGAAAGATCCATTTAATTTGAGGAAGATAATTGCAACTATTTTGAGTGTTGTCCTTCTTTTACAATTTGCGGTTTTCTTTTTCATAAAAGCTAAGAATGATATTGATATAAAACCATCACCAGATTCTATTGAAGCTGGTTCAGTTCAAAGAATAGGTGAACTTTTATTTACAACTTACCTTGTCCCTTTTGAAATTACTTCGTTTGTTCTTTTGGTTGGAATTATTGCAGCCATTGTTTTAGCAAAGAGGAAATTCGAATGATACCTTTAAGTTATTATCTAATTTTAAGTGCAGCCTTCTTTTCTATTGGAATAATCGGTGTTCTTACCAGAAGGAATGCGATTATTATTTTTATGTGTATTGAGCTAATGCTAAATGCCGTTAATCTGACTTTTATAGCTTTTGCTTCTTTCTTTGGTGATAGTAGTGGACAGATTTTTGTGTTTTTTGTTATGGCTGTTGCTGCTGCTGAGGCTGCGGTTGGACTTGCAATAATTATTGCTCTCTTCAGAAATAAACTTACAATTAATGTTGATGAAGTAAACATCCTTAAATGGTAAAGGGAATAATGATAACAAATTATATTTACTTCGCAGTTGTTTCTCCTCTCATTGGATTTTTAATTAATGGCTTATTTGGTTCTAAAATTAAGAATGAGAAGACAATAGGACTAATTGGGAGTGGAGTTGTTGGTCTATCATTTTTGATTTCATTGCTTGCATTTTTTGAGCTAACTGGCTTGCCTGAAACTGAAAGAAAGCTAATTGTTCCTCTTTTCCAGTGGTTGGCAGTTGAGGGTGTCAATGTTTCATTTAGCTATTTAGTTGATCCTTTATCGCTTGTAATGGCGCTCGTTGTTACAGGTGTTGGATTTTTAATTCATATTTATAGTATTGGCTACATGCATGGTGATAAAGGTTTCTGGAGATTTTTTGCTTATTTGAATCTCTTCATCTTTATGATGATGAATTTAATTCTTGCTGATAACTTTGTTTTAATGTTTTTAGGCTGGGAAGGAGTGGGATTATGTTCATATCTTTTAATTGGTTTCTGGTACGACAGAAAGTTTGAGAAAAGCACAACAGCCGACGCTGCAAAAAAAGCATTTATTGTAAATAGAATCGGTGATTTCGGTTTCTTGCTTGGAATGTTTTTGATTTATAAGACTTTTGGAAGTTTGAATTTCGAAGAAGTCTTTACGATGGCAGAAAAGATTCCTGTTGCAGAAGCTACAATTACAATGATTACTTTATTCTTATTTATTGGTGCAACAGGAAAGTCAGCACAAATCCCACTATATGTCTGGTTACCAGATGCAATGGCAGGTCCAACTCCAGTTTCTGCATTAATCCATGCAGCAACAATGGTCACTGCGGGTGTTTATATGGTTTCTCGAGCTTCTGTTTTGTTTGCTCAATCAGAAACTACGATGATGATAATTGCAATTATCGGTGCGCTTACAGCAATCTTTGCCGCATCGATGGGTTTAGTTCAGAATGATATAAAGAAAGTTCTTGCTTATTCAACGATCAGTCAACTCGGTTATATGTTCTTAGCTTCTGGAGTCGGTGCTTTCACAGCAGCAATTTTTCATTTAATGACTCATGCTTTTTTCAAAGCTCTGCTCTTTCTTGGTGCGGGTTCGGTCATTCATGCAATGCACGAAGAACAGAATATAAAAAATATGGGCGGATTGAAACATTACCTTCCAATTACCTATAAAACATTTTTAATTGCTTCGCTTGCCATTGCTGGTATTCCACCTCTTTCAGGATTTTTCTCTAAAGATGAAATCTTGTGGGAAACTTTTGCAACAGGTCATACTTTACTCTATGTAATTGGATTAGTTACGGCTTTGATGACTGCATTTTATGTCTTCCGACTTTTCAATTTAACTTTTGAAGGAAAGCCAAGATATCCTTCAAATATTCATCCGCACGAATCACCAAAGGTTATGACAGTTCCTTTAGTCATACTTGCTGTTCTTTCTGCAATTGGTGGATTTGTTGGTATGCCCGCTGTTTTTGTCGGTGAGCATGGTAATCTTTTCGCTAACTGGTTGAAGCCAGTCTATGAACCCGCTGAGACTTATCTTTTACATGTAAATCTTTACTCCCATTCAACTGAAATTTTATTAATGCTTTTATCTGTTACAATTGGTGTAATTGGAATATTGCTTGCACGACATTTTTATCTAAAAAATATTAAACCGATTGATTGGTTAATTACAAGATTAAAGAGAATTTATACTTTACTTTTCAATAAATATTATGTTGATGAAATTTATGATTTCTTAATTGTTACTCCATTAATAAAAATTTCTGAAAAGTTTTTATGGAAAATTAACGATACAATGATAATCGATGGATTTATCAATGGAACAGCTGAGATGGTTAATGAAATTTCAAAGTTGATCAGAAAAATCCAGACTGGTATTGCCCAGTTCTATGCATTAATAATGATTTTTGGAATAACTCTCATAATCTTTCTACTTTTATTATGATGCCTATGAAACACTATCTTCTAACCCTAACAATCTTTTTACCCTTAATTGGAGCGTTCATTTTACTTTTTATAAATAGTGAAAAGAAAAATTTGCTCCGTTATTTTGCTTTAACGGTTTCCATTATAACATTCTTACTTTCTCTTGCCTTGTTTTTTGGATATCGTGAAAACGAAATTGGTTTCCAATTTGTAACTAAATTCCTCTGGATAAAAAGTCTTAACATTAGTTATCATATTGGTATCGATGGAATTTCGTTGTTATTGATTTTATTAACAACATTTCTAACTCCGCTTACGATCCTATCAGCTTGGGAAAGCATAAAAACAAAATTGAAAGAATTTCTATTTTTCTTTCTTGTACTTGAGACTGGGATGATTGGTGTTTTTGCTTCACTGGATTTATTCTTGTTTTATATTTTCTGGGAAGCAATGTTAATTCCAATGTATTTTATTATTGGCGTTTGGGGTGGTGAGAATAGAATTTACGCAGCGATTAAGTTTTTCCTTTACACAATGTTTGGAAGTTTATTGATGCTTGTTGCTATAATTGCACTTGGTGTCTCTGCTATGGACAAGCTTGGATATTTCACAACTGATTATACATTACTTAAAACTATTTCACCTGCACTTGCTCATTCAACTCAACTTTTTATGTTCCTCGCATTTGCTTTTAGTTTTGCAATAAAGGTTCCAATTTTTCCGTTCCATACATGGTTACCAGATGCACATGTTGAAGCACCAACTGCAGGTAGTGTAATCCTTGCAGGTGTTCTTTTGAAGATGGGAACTTATGGGTTGTTGAGATTTTGTTTAACTCTTTTCCCACAAATTTCTGTAGAACTTGCACCATATATAGCTATTCTTGGAATCATTGGAATAATCTATGGTGCTCTTGTTTCAATGGTTCAACCCGATATGAAAAAATTAATTGCCTATAGCTCAGTGAGCCATCTCGGTTTTGTCGTTCTTGGAATTTTTGCAATGACTGTTGAAAGCTCTCAAGGTGCTCTAATTCAAATGATTAATCACGGACTTTCAACTGGAGCTTTGTTCTTATTGGTAGGAATGATTTATGATAGAAGACATACGAGATTAATCTCAGAATTTGGTGGACTTGCAAAAATTGTCCCAATTTATTCTACAGTTCTTTTGGTTGTATCGCTAAGTTCAATTGGATTACCGGGGTTAAATGGTTTTATCGGTGAATTTTTGATATTAATTGGTTCATTCAAATCACAAGTATTAAATAGTTACTGGTATACAGCATTTGCAGCTACAGGAGTAATTTTTGCAGCTGTTTATCTATTGTGGATGTACCAACGAGTGGTTTTTGGAAAACTTGAAAATCCACAAAACAAAGATTTGAAAGATTTGAATAAGAGAGAAATAAGTTTACTAATCCCAATTCTTCTTTTTATAGTTTGGATTGGAATTTATCCCTCAACTTTCCTTAACAAATCAGAACTATCAATAAAATCGATTTTAAAAGATGTTAATCCACAAAAAGTTGAATTAATTAAAAGGTAATTCAGGTGAAAAAAATTTTGATTATTCTGACATTAATCTTTTTATCGGTTTCGATATATTCACCAAATAAAATCTATGCGGAAACTTTAATTGATCAAACAAAAGTTACCATAACTGAGCATTCTGAACATAACATTTTTGAAAATCCACCATCTCCTTATATGGTCATTCCTTTCGTGGTTTTGCTTTTGATGATTGCAACCGGTCCGCTTTTCTATCGTCACTTTTGGGAACATAATTATCCAAAAGTTGCAATTACTTTTGGTTCAATAACGGTTATATATTATCTGTTTGTTTTCAATGATCCTATAAGTTTGTTTCACACACTTGAAGAATATATTTCTTTTATTGCACTTTTAACTTCTTTATTTGTTGTTGCTGGCGGAATTTTAATAAGGATTGACCGGAAGTCAACGCCGGTTGCAAATGTTGTTTTGTTATTCATAGGTGCTGTAATATCAAATCTAATTGGTACAACTGGCGCTTCGATGCTTTTGATCCGTCCATATATTAGAATGAATAGAAACAGAATTAAAGCTTATCATATAATTTTCTTTATTTTTATTGTAAGCAACATTGGGGGTGTATTGACACCAATTGGTGACCCCCCTTTGTTTTTAGGATTTCTAAAAGGGATTGAATTTTTCTGGGTGATAAGACATATATGGTATATTTGGTTATTAACAATAGTAATTGTTCTGGGAATTTTTTATTTAATTGATACTAAAAATTATAAAACAGCATCTAAAAACGAAGAACAGGAGTACACTGGAAAAATTGAAATTAGAGGAAGAAAAAATTTTATTTATTTACTCATTATTATAATTTCAGTTTTTCTTGACCCAGCAGTTTTAAGTTGGGTACCTTCACTCGATCCTTTACCGTTTGGAATTAGAGAAATTATAATGTTTTCTGTTGCTTTTATTTCTTACAAAAGAGCTGATCGTGAAGCATTAAAGGGTAATGAATTTACATTTGATCCAATTAAAGAAGTTGCTTATTTATTCGTTGGAATTTTTGCAACTATGATTCCAGCTCTTCAACTTGTTGCTTATGAAACTCACACTTACGGTGAAAAATTAACAGCAGATATTTTTTATTGGGGAACCGGAATTCTATCTTCAATTCTTGATAATGCACCAACCTATCTTAATTTCTTAAGTGCTGCGATGGGTAAGTTTGGATTGAGCATTGATAATTTTCAACATGTAAAAGAGTTTGAACTTCAAGATCCAATTTATCTAATGGCAATATCTGTTAGTGCTGTTTTCTTTGGTGCAATGACTTACATTGGAAATGGTCCTAACTTTATGGTTAAATCAATTTCAGAAAGTTCTGGAATTAAACTTCCATCATTCTTTGGTTATGTAGTTAAATATTCAGCACCAATTTTACTACCAGTTTTTACTTTAATCTGGTTATTATTCTTTTATGGGAGAGGTTAATTTATGAGTACAATTAAAGAAGCTTTAGATAAAAAAAGAAATGGAATTTATTACAACAATCGAGTAATTCTTCCATTTAAGTGTGAATTTTTAAAAATTATTTTTGAAGATAAAATCATAACAGATTTTTCATCCTCAAACCCGGAAGTTGAAATAATCGAACATGATTATTTTACAGATGTTTATTTTAAAAAGTATAAAGACATACAGAATGAATTTTCAAATTTTGAGAATATCAAACTTATTGTTTGCGAAAAGTCTGACGATATTTTTGATTTTTCTAAACATATTAAACTTATTCTTTACATCGAAAACGAACATAAGATTCGGATTGAATTACCTGAAGAAAATCAAATTATTATAGATTAACTATGGAACTACAAAATTATATCAACACGTTACCTTTAATTTCGATCTCAATTGTTTTAATTGTTCAAATTTTAATTGAAGCTTTCTTCAAAAAAGGCGAAAAGATTATCTACT
>JBNAWO010000069.1:0-9666 GCA_049699815.1 Ignavibacteria bacterium
TTTCAAAATTTCGACATCAAAAACTCGAGCACCTAAACTTAAAACATTTGAATTGTTATGTTCTCTTGAACTTTTAATTACATATTCGTTGTAACCAACAGCAGCTCTAATACCTTTAATTTTATTTGCAACAATTGCAGATGGAATTCCAGTTGCATCAATTACAATCCCTCTTTCAGCTTGATTATTTTTAACTGCATACGCAACTGAGTAAGCAAAATCGGGATAATCACAGGATTGTTCGGAATTTGTTCCAACATCAAAAACTTGATAACCTTGCGAACTTAAAAATTTTATTAATTCGCTTTTTACTTTATAACCAATATGATCCGAACCGATAGCAATTGTTTTTACTGGATTTAGAAAAGCTGACGGATTAGACTCAATCTGTCTCAATACTGAGTTGATTACCTCAACTTTTTCTCTGATGATTACATCTTTTGCTGATGGAGTTAAGATTGTGTTTTCATCAATAAAAATTTGTTTAGAACCTTGCCTGATTAGTTTTAAAATATCTGCTTCGGTAATGAGTTTTTTCATAAGTAATTATTCATTTTCTTCATTTTAAGATATTCAACAACTTTTCTTACATCTTGTGAGTGCGTCCGATTTGCAACTAAAACAGCGTCATCAGTATTAATGACAATTACATTTTCAAGTCCAAGAACAGCTGTAAAGTTATTTTCAGAATAAACATAAGAATTTCTCACATCATCGACGAAACAATTTCCATGAAGGTAATTACCAAGCTCATCTTTATGACTTAATTGATAAACTTCTTCCCAACTTCCTACATCACTCCAACCGAAAGTACTTCTAATCACATAAACACGATCAGATTTTTCCATCACTCCGTAATCAATTGAAATGCTTCTTAACATTCCGTAGACAAGTTCGACCTGTTTTTGAAAATCATCTTTTAAAATTTGCCTCTCTAATTTTTCAAGTCCTTCAAAAAGTTCGGGCATATGTTTCTCAAACTCTTCAAGGATTACATCAACACGCCATATAAACATTCCCGAATTCCAGAGGAAGTCACCACTTTCCAAAAATCTTTCTGCAGTTTGATAATTTGGTTTTTCTGCAAATGTCTTTACTTTAAAAATGTTTTCTTCAATTTCTTTTTCATCTCTTTGAATGTAACCATATCCTGTCTCAGGTCTTGTTGGCTGAATGCCTATCGTTACAAGCCCTTTTGATTGATAAGCAAAGTCAATTGCTTTTTTAATAATTCCTATAAACGCATCAACATCTCTAATAATGTGATCAGCAGGTAAAACAACTGTAACAGCATCAGGATTAAAATTGTGAATTAGAACAGAAGCCAATCCGATACACGCTGCTGTATTCCTTCCAAATGGTTCAACAATAATATTATCCTGTGGAATTTGAGGTAGTTGTTTTTTTATTTCTTCTTTCTGGATTTTATTTGTGACAATAAAAATGTTTTCAATTGGAATTACTTTGTTAATCCTGTTGACTGTATCCTGTATCATTGTATTTTCACCGAAGATTTTAAGTAATTGCTTTGGCATACGTTCACGACTTCGGGGCCAAAATCTTGAACCAACTCCTCCTGCCATTATTACTGCGTAGGTTTTCATTTTAAACCTCATACTCTAATTGTTTAAGTTTTTCTTTTAGTGAATTATGATTTTTCATAAAAGGTTCAAGATCAATCTCTCTGCCTTTGATTAAAGAAACAAGAACAATCAAAGTGCTGCGAATTAAATCGGCATCGGTTTTGTTTACAACAATTTTATGATCTCGAATCGCCACAAGAGCAAGCCAGTAAACTTTTATCAACTCTGAAATAAATTCATAATCTAATTCTTTAGCAAGTTGAAAGCATTTATAAGCTTCCTGAATAAGTTTGAAAAGCTCATCTTCAATATAAGATTCTTTTACAGCTTTTTTTAAAAAATCATCAACATCCAGAATATTTTGTAAGATCGATTTTTCAAAATCTAAAAATAAATTGTCGGTCGTTCTGATCTGAAAAACTTCTAATATGTGGTTTTCGATAATTTCTTCTTTAACTTTTGTTTCTTTTTCTTCATCTTCAAGATTTCGATCCAATGGCTGGTCATTTATCTTCTCAGATGTTTCTATAACTTCTGGTATCTCATCCAATTTTTCCTCATCATTAAGTTCATCCTGAGAAGAATATGGTTCTAAATTCACTGATAATTCTTCCTTTTCTACTATAGTTTCTTTTTCTTCGAGTGAATCTTCTTTTTCAAAGGGTGAAAAACTTTTTTCTAATTCGGGGAGATTCTCATTTTCTAAAATTGTATCTGCAGTATCTTCCTCTTCTTCAAACTGCAAGGGTAGAACTAAAGCTTCAGTTTCATCTTCTTTTATTTCCGATTTTTTCTCAATTGATTTTCTGGCAATTTCGTTATCGATTTCTAATTGCTCTCCCTCTCTTGTTTCTTCAAAATCTTTAATCATTTGTTGTTTTTCAAAACTACTTTTATCAGTTGAAGAGTCTGAAATTTGAATTTGATTTTCAGAATCATCACTTTTAATTGCAACAATGTCTTCTTTATCTTCTTTTAAGAATTCATTTAAATCAATTTTAGATTCTTTTGGTTGTTCTGATATTTTTTCTTCCTGAACTGTCACATCAGGTTCTTTTAATTCATAAATAGTAAAGGTCGTATCGTCAAAAACAATCTTTGGTTTTTTGCGAGAAATTATCCCGCTTCTATAATTTCCCTGCAAAAATCTTCGAAGAATGGATTGAATTGCATCTCTATCAGACACAAATTGATAACTTATTTTTTCCAGATCGATGTGTGATTTATGCAACCTTCGATAAATCGAAATTAACTTCGAGGCTGTCTCTTCAAGTTCAGTTACTCTTTCCATTGCTTTTAAATCGGGGAAGAGGTCACGACTATTCTCGATCTTTGAGACAAGTCGGGAAATCAATTTCTCCTTTTCTTTGTCCACCAATCGAATTCTCGAAGCGGCGCTTTTAAATAATTGAACTATGTAGAATTTTACGAAATCCAATTCAATACACGAACTTTCTTCTTACTCTTTTTGATATTGATGTACAAACTTCATAAGGAATAGTGTTGATTAATTGAGCAATATCATCTGCATCAAATTTAAAACTTTCTGATGAACCAAGCACAATTACTTCATCATCCAGTGAGACTTCATCATCTTCAAAGTTTACCATAATTTGATCCATAGTGACTCTTCCAACCACATCATACATTTTATTTTTACAAATTACTTTTCCTCGATTTGAAAGTAAACGATTGTAACCATCAGCATAGCCAATTGGAAGAGTTCCAATTTGTGTTCTTTCTTTTGTAAAATAAATTCTTCCATAACTTATGCTTGTATTTTCCTCAACCCATTTCAAAAATGAAATTTTAGTCTTGATTGACATAACTGGTTTCAGCGGTATCGATTCACTCGTTTCTTTAGATGGATAATAACCATACAAAGATATTCCAGGCCTTACTAAATTAAAATATGATTGGGGTAAATCTAATATTGCTCCACTGTTAGCTGAATGAAAATATTTAACTCCTTTAATCTTGCTCTTTGTTATCTCAACTGCAGTATTAAATTTTTCAAGTTGCTCAAAGGCAAAACTTTTATCCTTTGCATCAGAAGTTGCAAAGTGCGTGTAAACACCTTCAAGTTGAATCGATTTATTTTCTCGAATAAAAATTAAATAGTCTTCAAGCTCATTTAATTGAATTCCAACTCTTCCCATTCCGGTATCAATCTTAAGATGAAATTTAATTTTTGACTTAATCTTTCTTGAAAACTCTGCCAGATTTTTTAATGTATCAAAATCATAAATTGTTGGTGTGATCTTCGATCGGGAAATGATTCTAAAATCTTCTGGTAAAATTTTTCCAAACACAAGAACATCTACATCAGGAAATTTTTTTTTGAATTCAATTGCTTCTTCAATCAATGCAACAGCAAAGTATTTTGGTTTAGGTTTCGTCTTCAATAAAGCATTAACACATTCTATCATTCCGTGACCATAAGCATCGGCTTTTACAACAGGCATTACTAAAACATTCTTCCCAACTTTATTTGCAATTGATTTATAATTGAAGATAAGATTAGATAAGTTAATCTCAGCAAATGTTGGTCTCATCGATGCAAATATACAAAGAATGATTTTCCAAATTTCTTATTTGAATTACTTTTCAATTTTTATAATTTCAAAAAATCAAACGAGGAGAAAAATGAAAACATCTTTAGAGAAAACTTCCGATGGACTTGTGAGAGGACTTACGGTCACGGCGGCAACAATGATTGTAGCTGGTTCGATGATTGGTTCTGGAGTTTTCAGGAAACCATCGATTATGGCTGAACAATTAATGTCTCCCGAGCTTGTATTACTCGCTTGGGTTGTTGCTGGAGTTTTTACATTAATCGGTGCTCTTACAAATGCAGAAGTTGCTGGAATGATTGATGCAACTGGAGGTCAATACAAATATTTCAGAACAATGTACGGAGATTTCATTGCATTTATTTATGGCTGGTCAATTCTTGCTGTAATTCAAACTGGAAGTCAGGCATCAATTGCGGTAGTTTTTTCTGAATATCTTGGCTATTTCATAAAATATCCACAATTGTCTGAAGAGATTCAGAAATTTTCTATTTATGTTCCGCTTGTCGGAAACATTTATCCTCTACAAGATTTTGGAACAAAAGCAGTTGCAATTCTTTGCCTTCTCTTTATAACAGGAATTAATTACATTGGAGTAATCTTTGGTGGAGGAGTTCAAACATTTATCACATTTGTAAAGATTGCATCTATTCTTCTACTAGCTCTTGCAGCTTTTCTTTTCGGAAATGGTAATCTTTCTAATCTTACAACTGACGCAATACCTGTTCATAATGAATACAATATATTAACAATGTTTGGTCTGGCACTCGCTGGTGCTTTCTGGGCTTATGATGGTTGGAACAATGTGACTTTTGTTGCTGGTGAAGTTAAAGATCCAAAAAGAAATGTCCCGAAAGCACTTGCATTTGGAACATTGATAGTGATGGGTGTTTATTTAATTATTAATGTTGCATATATGTTCGTCCTGCCAATTGATCAAATTGCAAAATCACCTCTTGTTGGTGCAACACTTGCTGAAACACTCTTTGGTCCAATTGGTGGTTCAATAATTTCAATAGCAATTATCATCTCAACTTTTGGTGCAGTAAATGGAAGCATTCTTGCAACTGCAAGAGTTCATTTTGCAATGAGCCGGGATGGATTGTTCTTCAAACCACTCGGAAAATCTCACCCAAAATTTTCTACTCCAGGAATTTCTTTGATTGTTCAGGGAATCTGGTCAAGCATTTTAACTTTAACCGGGACATTCGATACAATTTCTGATTATGTCATTTTTGCTTCCTGGTTATTTTATGGAATGGGAGCGTTTGGAGTTTTTGTTTTGAGAAAAAAGATGCCCGACACTCATCGCCCCTACAGAGTAATTGGTTATCCTTTTCTCCCTGCTTTGTTCGTAATCTTTTCAATTCTATTTGTCGGCAATACTCTTTACTCCGATACAAGCAACGCAATGATGGGATTAATTTTAATTTCAATTGGAATTCCTTTTTATTTCTACTGGAAGTATTTTGCAAAAAAGAAGGCTTAGGAAATTATGAAAAAAGCTTTTTTAATTGATGGAATGTCGATGGCTTATAAAGCCTATTTTGCTTTTATATCGAGGCCTCTCAGAAATTCTAAAAATCAAAATACAAGTGCGGTTTATGGATTTTTATCTTCGCTATTAAAAATTTTAGAAACCGAAAAACCAGATTACATCGCGGTTGCATTCGACACAAAAGAGAAAACTTTCCGTCACGATAAGTTTCCAGAATATAAAGCTAACCGCCAATTAATTCCTGATGATATGATTTATCAACTTAATTACATAAAAAAAATTCTTCAAGCAATTGATATTGAGATTATTACTGCACCAGGATTTGAAGCAGATGATATAATTGGAACTCTTTCAAATAAATTTAAAACCAAAAATGTTCAATCATACCTTGTGACTCCCGATAAAGATTTTCTGCAATTAGTTGAAGATGGGATTTATGTTTACAAACCATTGAAAAAGTCCGTTGAAGATGCAGAGGTCTTTGATGCAAAAAAAGTTGAGCAGGAATATGGACTAAAACCAGAACAATTTATTGACTTTCTTGCTTTGACTGGTGACCCGACCGATAACATTCCTGGTGTAAAAGGAATTGGAGAGAAGACGGCTATTGAGCTAATCAAAGAATTTGGCTCACTTGATAATATTTATCAAAATATTGATAAGATTACAAAACCTGCTCTCAAACAAAAATTAATTGAAGGGAAAGATATGGCCTATCTTTCTCGTGAACTTGTAACAATCAAACGAAATATTCCTATTGAGGTTGATCTCGAAAAATTAAAGATTAAATCTCCCAATGTAAGTCAACTTGAAAATCTTTTGAACGAACTTGAAATCAAAACCTTCAACAAACGTTTAGAGAATCTTCTCAATACTAAGATCAAAACTTCTTCTTCAACTCTTTTTGAATTTGAGGAGCAAGAAAAACCGGAAATAGAAATCAAAGAGATCGATGGAACGAATTATATTCTTATGGACTCAGAAGAAAAAATTGAAGAGTTTATCTCGAGAGCTGGGAAATCAGATTTTATTGTTTTCGATACAGAAACTGATAATCTAAATTCAATCGACTCAAATTTGGTTGGCTTATCTTTCTGTTTGAATAAATCGGAAGCATATTTTTATCGACTCGAAAATCATAAAAATTTTGAAGTGAAAGAAAATGATAGAAAGAACTTAAATCGCTTTAAAAAAATTCTTGAAGACAAATCGAAATTAAAAATCGGACAAAATTTGAAATACGACATCAATGTTCTTTCTAATTACGGCATTGATGTTCACCTCCCACTTTTCGATACAATGGTAGCTGCTTATGTTTTGAATCCGGATGGTGTGACCGGACTTGATGATCTGGCAAAGAAATATTTGAATTACGATACTTACAAAATTTCAGCTTTGATCGGCGATAAAAAAAACTCGAATTTAATGTGGAGTGTACCTGTTAATGATCTGAAAGTGTATTCCTGTGAAGATGCAGATATTACTTTTCAACTATATCAAATTTTGAAAGAAGAATTAAAAGCCAAAGAATTGATTGAACTTTGTGATGAAATTGAATTCCCACTAGTTAAAACTCTCTCCGAGATGGAATTAAAAGGTGTTTACATAAATACAAATGATTTGCAAGATTTAAGCGTTGAGCTTGATAAACAAATTTCAAACATCGAGTCAAAGATCTATGAACTTGCCGGTGAGAAGTTTAATGTTAATTCAACCAAACAACTTCAAGAAATTCTTTATGTCAAACTAAAATTAGAACCTACAAAGAAAACAAAGACTGGCTATTCAACTGACATTCAATCGCTTGAACAGATGCGTTTCTCTCATCCAATTATTGAACATTTGATTAACTATAGACAACTGGTAAAGCTTAAAAATACTTATGTTGACGCATTGCCCGAATTAATTAACAAAAGAACTGGAAGAATTCATACTAATTACAATCAAACAATTACTTCGACGGGGAGACTTTCGAGCAGCGATCCCAATTTACAGAACATCCCAATTCGCTCAGAAATGGGTAAAGAAATTAGAAGGGCTTTTGCAGTACCGGATAAAAATTGGAAAATTTTGAGCGCCGATTATTCCCAAATTGAATTAAGGATTTTAGCTCATATCTGTGAAGATCCAAACCTTATTCAAGCTTTTGAAAACGATCTTGATATTCATGCTGCAACTGCATCAAAGGTTTATGGCGTTCCGATTGATCAAGTAACTCCCGATATGAGAAGAAAGGCAAAAGAAGTCAACTTCGGTATCTTATACGGTATTGGTCCTTTTGGATTAAAAACAAGACTAGGAATTTCTCAAACTGCTGCAAAAGAATTGATTGATCGATACTTTAAGACATACAAGAGAATTTACGAATATCTTGAAGAGACAAAAAAATTCGCTCACAAGAATGGATATGTTGAAACACTTAAGAAACGAAGGAGATATTTACCAAATATCAACTCACAAAATGCGACAGTTCGTTCTGCAGAAGAAAGGCAAGCTATCAATATGCCTATTCAGGGAACTGCTGCAGATATGATCAAAATTGCAATGAATAATATTTCAAAGTATTTCAGGGAAAATAAATTTAAATCTTCGATGATAATTCAGGTTCATGATGAATTAGTTTTTGAAGTTCACAAAGACGAACTCGAAGAAGTTAAAAAAGTTGTAAAGAAAGAAATGGAAGAAGCAATCAAACTAAAAGTACCTGTTAAAGTTGATATTGGAGTTGGTGACAACTGGCTTGATGCACATTAATTCCACACTCTTTTCAGAAACTCTGCATCTCTGCGTTTATTCTCAACTCCGCGTCTCTGCGTTTTAATTTTGTTTCAACGCAGAGGCGCGAAGAACCTCCAACTCTGCATCTTTGCATTTTAACTTTTCTCAACTCTGCGTCTCTGCGTTTTAATTTTTTTTCATCGCAGAGGCGCGGAGAACCTCCAACTCTGTGTCTCTGCGTTTTAATTTCTTCATCGCACAGACTCAGAGGATATGCAGAGTTATGCTGAAAGTTAATAAATTAAAAATTAACCCCAATTGTCACATAATGAACATTCTTCAATCTTCCAAAATCCTGATATGCGTAATCGAATTTTAGACTGACTAAATCCACTAATCGATAATTAACTCCAAGTCCAAAAGTTAAGCCCTGTTCGGAGTCTCTCTCAAAAAGAGCTTTGTAACCAGCTCTTAAAAAAATTCTTTCATTCCACGAGTATTCAAAACCAGAATTCAAATATTCAGTGTTGTCGTTTGGATGAACAGCATTTGTCTCCAGGGTTAATCTCATCTCCTCTGTTTTAATTGCATCGACAGCTACGCCAATTCTGAATAGAAGTGGTAGATCATATTCATCAACTTGATGTTCCGTGTTGATAATATTTTGCCCACCGGGACCAGTATTACTCAAGACAAGCAAATCTCTTCCAGAGAGTTTCATCTTAGTTCCAAAGTTTGAAATGCTCGCACCGAGTCGAGTTTCATTCAAGAATTGAATTCGATAAAATGTCCCAATATCCAGTGCAAAACCTTGAGCTGATTCATTCCAGATATATTCACGGATGTATTTAGCATTAAACCCAATTGCAAAATTTTCAGTTAGATTTCTTGCATAAGAAATTCCAGTGGTTAAAGCACCAGCACCGAAATATTCACCAGTGCCTTCTGGTTTTTCAACGGTTCTAACTAACATTTCATCCATCGTCATCACACCAACAAATACACCGATAGTTCCAAAGTCTGAAAGATTCATCCCAAACGCAGCATGATCAAATTTTACATCGAGAAGCCAATCAATGTGGTTAAAAGAAACCTCTCGATTTTGAATTAATGCAAGTCCTGCAGGATTCCAGTAAACTGCTGATACATCGTATGGTGAGGCAACAAATGCACCACCCATCCCAAGCGCTCTTGAACCAACTCCAATTTTTAAAAATTGAGCCGCTGTCGTTCCAGTTTTTGTTAAACTTGTTCCTATCTGAGCGAACGAAGCTGAGCTTATAATTAAGAAGGA
>JBNAWO010000069.1:9676-12484 GCA_049699815.1 Ignavibacteria bacterium
CTCCCAGCTCTTTTACTTTATTATTGCAAATTTTAAAAGCTTTTCTCCAATGTTTGGAGCTTCTATATGTGCGAAGTAAATTCCATAAGAAACACTAAAGCCATCACGATTTAACAAATTCCAAAATTCTCTTCCATTTTCAAGTCCTGATGAATGATGGATTGTTTGTACCAGTTCTCCGGAAAGAGTGTAGATTCTAATTGTACATTCTGGAGGTAAGTTTTCGAAATAAATTCTTCTTTCACCTCTGTTTTGTCCTGGCAATTTGTTTACTGGTTCAATATCATTTACAACAACATATGGATTGGGTACAACATAAATATTATCAAGTCTCGACTTAGCAACTGATGCATCAAACTTTGAAGCTTCGGTTTTGAAATAAAAAATATCAGCTGACCTGAATGGTCTTAAAGTTCGAATGTAGAAAATATCCCCTTCAGATGGTGGAATTGGATTTTTATCAGTTGGAGCGTAAAAAATTACTCCCCAGGTTGTTGTGTCTGTTGTTTTACCATTTGACCCAGGTTTAAAGAAAATAATTTCTTCTCCGGCAGTGTAATTGGAATCACGCGTCAATACATTTTCTTTAAGATAAGTAAGAATTGGTTTTGGAACGCCTGTGGTTACATCTTTAACAGAATATTTGACAGGAACCTTAACCAATTTACCAGCTACTAAAACCATTGCTGAATCAATGTAATTGTTAGAGAAATGAATTTCATAATCAGCTTCGTTTGGAATTCTTTTACCTCCAACACTTGCAACATCAATTCTATAAATATAATTGCATTTGCCCGCGATCCACTTTGTGTTTATTGAGTCAATCTTAAGTTTTGGATGATCAACTACTCTAAGTTTTAATCCATCAATTACAGGATTTCCATCTTCACCTTTAAGGTATTGACTCTGATGAACTGGATAATATCTATATGTAATTAAGTATTTCTTATTTGTGCTCATCGAACTTGTAGAAGTTCTTCGAATAATTCCTCTTGCGTAATCTATCACATAGTCAGTACCTTTTACATAAATATTACCATCTTCATCTTTAACTTCGAGATAGTTATCATCACTTATAAAAGGATAAGAAAGTTTTGTGAAGTTTGTATCATAGAAAACGATATTTCTATCAATCACTGGATTAAGTTTCAAAACAGAATAATTTTTACCTTGAACCCATTGTTTATTGAGATAAAGGCTATCGCTAAAGAAAATTCTATACTCAGAATTTTCTTCAACTCTTAAGTCATTTAAAACTTCAAGCGAAATTTCACCATTTCCTATTCCACTTTCATGGACAAGATTTTTTGTACCTGTTGGAGTAACAATATATCCATTGACTCTCGGACCCGGAATAACCATTACAGTATTTACATCAAATTGAAGTTGATTTGTAATTGGGTCAACTGTGATTTTTTTGCTTGTTTCGGTTGGTGGAATTCCAAGTGAATCACCATGATCGTAAGCAACTACAGCATAGTAATATGTTTGTCCATTAATCACATTATTTGAGTCGACAAAAGAATGAATCAAACCACGATTGTTACCAAGATAATAGTGAATTCCTCTTCCTTGATATTCTACTGGATGGTAACCTTTCCAATAATCTGGAGCTTCTGGATCCCATTGACCATTTCCATTCATATCGACATAAGGTTCACCAATATCATATTTGAAGTTAGAATTTAAATCAGTAAATGGTTCAGGACGAATTGCAACATCCCACCTGCATTCATTTCCATTTACATCTTTCAATGGTTCATATAAAAATTTAGCTCCCTTCCCATCTGTTATTGTTTGAATATCGTTGAAAGTTGGATCAGTACTTCTGTAAATCACATAGCCTTCAAAATCTTTCCCAGTTATTGGATCAATACTTTCTTCTGCTCTTGTGTCCCAGTAAAGAGTTACTTTTCTATCACCCGGAACAGCAACAACATTTGGTTTAAGAGGTGGTCTGAAAAATCTGTAATTGGCATTATAAATTCTTTGAACTGTTTCAGCTGTTGTTAGAAGGTCATCAAAATTTTCACCCAGAAGTAAAGCAATTGAAAATCTTTTGATTTCGCCTTTTGCAAGTCGAATTGGACCGCTTCCATAGATAAACACAATGTCTTCAAGTTGCCTGATCTCTCCAAAGTTTCCGGCTTGAATTCTATACCACATTGATTCATCATTTGCAACTTTATCGGTAGACCAGGTCCAGCTATTGAAACTCGTTAAACCGATTTGATCAGATTCATCAAGATCAGTCAATTCAAAATTTGGTTCGCCTGGATAGAGTGGATCAAGAGAACCGTCCGGGAGTCTTTTTCCAGCTGTTGGAATTCCATCTCCTTCACCTAAATCACCAGTGTTTGGAATTCCATCGATACCGACATCATCTATTAGGGGATTCCAATCTTTGTCATTGTCAATTCCATCATCCTGTCTTTCGTCAATCATTCCATCACCATCATCATCAAAATTGTTTTCGGGATTACTTGGACTTTCAAGATATTTACAACCCAGATAACCAACAGGTAAGCCAAGATGCCCTTTTCCATCGTTATCCCAAAGATACATCATACTTCTTGCATAAACTGGAACTGAATAGTTATGAGGATCAATAAAGAAACCGAGATCATCTCGGACTTCGTCACCCGGATCAGCAGGTAATCCACCACCAACATCAGGATCGCCATACATTCCAAAATAAACTGAATCGAGATCTTTATCACTTACATTTGCAATTGTATAAACGAAGAAGATACTATTCTCTGCAAGTGCGTTGCTCCATTGCAAAGCTCTTCCATCAACCTGAACCCC
>JBNAWO010000070.1:0-12429 GCA_049699815.1 Ignavibacteria bacterium
GATTCAAGAATACACAAAATTAATAGCAGAAGCTCGTGAGCAAGCACTTGATAGAATGAAACGAAATGCTGAAGAACTTGGTGCCAATGCAATAATTTCTGTTCGTTTTGGGACTTCTTATGTTATGCAAAACGCTGCCGAAATTATTGCTTATGGTACAGCTGTAATTGTTGAAGATGAATAAAATTTTCTAATGGGTTCAGGAATCAATTTCTCTCACAAAAAAATTTTTTCAAGTGGATTGATACTTTTAGTTTTAATTCTTTTTTTAGTTGATCAAGTTTTTACTCAGCCGAAAAGAGAAGTAAGAGCGGTCTGGGTTACAACAAATCATCAACTCGATTGGCCACCAAAAACTTTCAATCCTGACATTCAAAAGAAAGCCCTTATTGAAATTTTAGATAGTCTTAAATCTAAGAACTTCAATACAATTTATTTTCAGGTTCGTTCTCAGGGAAGTGTTTTATACAGAAGTAGATATGAACCGTGGTCGCCTTATCTTACTGGAGAATATGGACAGGAACCATCTTTTGATCCGCTCGATTATGTAATTAAAGAAGCGCATAAAAGACATATTGAAGTTCATGCATGGTTAAATATGATTAATGTAAAATCGGGCGATACGCCTCTTCCATTTACCGAGCCTTTGCACATTGCATTGCTTCGACCTGATTGGGTAAAAAAGTATAGAGATGGGAATACGATTAGTTACTGGCTTGATCCAGGTTTTCCCGAAGTGAGGGAATACCTGAAAAATATTTGTGTTGAGATTACAGAAAATTATGATGTGGATGGAATTCATTTAGATTACATTCGTTATCCCGGAATCGATTTTGATGATTCTCTTTCTTATGAAATGTATGGGAAGAAAAAGCCTCTTGCAGAATTTAGAAGAGAAAATATTAATTCTTTGATCACATCAATTTATGATACTCTTATTTCCATTAAACCAGCAATTAAAGTTGGTTCAGCACCAATTGGAATTTATGAGAATTTAAGTGAAGCTCGAGGTCTTGAAGGTAAGCATTCTGTTTTTCAAGATTCAAGAGAATGGTTGAAAAGAAAAAAACATGATTATGTTGTTCCACAAATTTACTGGGATACTAAAAGCAATCCAAAGTTTGAAGTTCTTGTAGATGATTGGACTAAATATAATTTCGGTCGACATATTGTAATTGGTATCGGAGCTTTCAATCCCTCGGTTGAAAAGGAAATTGAAGAACAAATTGAGACAACAAGAAAATATAATTCGGCAGGACAGAGTTTCTTTCGATACGAAAACATAAAATCTAGAAGATTTAATGCTTACAAATATCCAGCTAATATTCCACCGATGAAGTGGAAAGACTCAATCCCACCAAATCCACCATATCTCTTATCAGGGAAAAATCTTGATGGAAAACTTGGTTTGATTGAACTTGTTTGGGGAATTCCACTACCAGCTTCTGATGGGGACACAGCAAAATATTACAATATCTATAGATCAACTAATTCAACTATTGATAGAGAAAATTCAGCTTACATTTTGGCAATGACTCAAAATTACTATTACTATGATTTTATTCGCCGACCTGCTCAGCTTGAATATTTTTATTATGTTTCTTCATTCGACAAAATGCATAATGAAAGTATAACCGGGACAGAAATTATTAGAGTTGAATTAACCAATCTCAAAGAGATTTTAAAAAATTCTTATGCGGTTGACAAAGTGGCTTTTAAAGTTGAAAAACAGGTTGGTAGTCTTTTGATTGAAACTAAAAGCGCAAAAAATGTTTTTGTAGTTTTATATGATAGTTCTGGAAATAAGATTAAAGACCTGTATTCAGGAAAATTAAAAACAGGAATTAATCTGCTTGAATTTGAAATCCCACAATTGCGATTAAAAGAATTTACTCTTAAAGTTTTCCTGCCTGAGAGAATAGAGAAGATAAATTTTAGATTGTAAAAGAATATTTTACTCATTAAAGTCAGATCTTCTAAATAAGTTTTTAAGAGTGAAAATGCCATCAAAAAAACTCACCTTTAATTTTCAATTTGTCACCATCAAGATAAAAAAGTTAATCAGAGCTTCTCAGTTTAATTTGAAAAGATAATTGGAAAACTAAAAGGGGAAATTACTAAGTATTTTATATCCAGACATTTGTGAAAATCTGTGTACCGTTAAAAGCTCTTAATAAAATATAATAAAGTGCATCAGGATTGATTAATCATATCAGATATTTAATAAACAATACTCTACATGATTAGGATAAGCTGACGGAAAAAACTTTTTTCTCTTTTCAAAGATGATTGTAAAATTTTTTAGGTGATAAACAAATTCAAGCTGAAAAAGGGCTGTTATCATCTTTTAGTAATTAAAAAACATTTAATTTTTCAAAAGTTCTTTAGAAAAATGAGATTTGAATTTTTTTAGTATGAGAATAGTACAAAATCATTTCTCATTTGTATTATCTATTAGAAAGCGATGGAAATTTTAATTTTATATCGAAGTAGGGTCAGCGTTATTGAGGTACTAAGTAACAAGGAGTGGAAATTAAACAAAACCACTCCTTTTATTTTTTGAAATTGCAGGCGGTTAAAGATTAATGACTAAAAAAAATAAAGTTGTCGATCCACAATTCATAATTCGAGTGATAAAGAATGAAGTCACTGATGAAGAAAGAGAATTTTTTAATCAGTGGCTTGAAGAAAGTGATGAGAATAAAGAGGAGTTCGGTAAAATCGCTCTCCTTTGGGATAAAATAAATATCCTGCCGACTCCTCTTTCCCCTGATTTATTTGTTGAGTGGGAAAAACTAAAAGAAAAAATTGCTCAATCCGAAATTTCTGATCAAGCAAAATCTTATAGAATTTATACAATTAAACAACCCGAAATTGATTTTACTCTTAAGAAAGAAACCAGATACTTCTCGGAATATTTCAAAAGGCATATTGTTTTTTTAAGAATTGCGGCAGTTATTTTAATCTCGTTAATTGCTTATCAATTTATAAATTTTAAATCTAATCAAAGTTTGAAAAACGAAATCTCAGAACCTAAGTTCTATGAGTTTGTAACTCAAAAAGGTCAACGAGCAACCATTCCTTTAGCCGATGGAAGTATTGTATATCTAAATGCGGAGTCAAAATTAACTTATCCTCAATTCTTTGATGAAAATAAAAGATATTTAAAACTCGAAGGCGAAGCTTACTTCTCTGTTAAATCTGATCCTGAAAAACCATTTATAATTCAAACCGGTGATCGATTTACTAAGGTAAAAGGGACTGAATTCAACATTCGATATCGAAAAAATAGATTGAGTGTTGTTGTTATAAAAGGAATAGTGGTATTGTATAATCAGGACAGTTCAAAATTTGTTGATTTAAGAAAAGGTGAATTAACGATTTCAACTTCCAATGGATTTACGCAACCAATAAAAGTTGATACAAGGCTCTACACAGCATGGCGTGAAAATAAACTTTCGTTTGTATCAACGCCTCTATCTGACATTTTAGAAGAGATTGAAAGATTTTATAATGTCGAGACCGTATGTAAGAATCAAAAAATCTTAAACCGCACATTAACTGGTTATTTCGATTCAAATTCCCTTGATGAAATTCTTACAAAAATTAGTCTCGCCTTAGATTTCAAGTTTCAAAGAAAAGGTAAAAAAATCATTATCTTTTAACAGAGGATTAAAATGATTTTGAAATTTGTGTACATTTTATTGCTTCTGCTTAATCTAATTACGCCAGCAAAAGAAGTTTTGGGGCAGGAAAGCGATAGTCTTGTCTCCGAAATTATTCGCGGTGGTTTAATGACTGAAAAATCCAATCTCGAATTTATTCAATCAGAGAAAGATAGTTATTTGCTACCATCACAATCAATTTTATCGATGAGAATAACAATCGAACTTGCTGAAGGAAGCATAAAGGATGTTTTGAATTATATTTCTTCCAGAACTGGAATTAAGATGATTTATAACGATGAATTGGTTAAAGAAACAGTAACAGATTTTTATCATTATAATGAAACAATTGAAAACATTCTGAACAGTCTTTTTATGAATAAAGATGTCAGTTATATTTTTACTGAAAAGAATGAATTGATAATCGCAAGAACACAAAAGATCGACGAAGAGACAGGCACAATTCAAGGTACAGTAAGAGATAAATCAGGAGAGCCTTTAATTGGTGCAAATGTAATTATTAAAGAAAATAGATTTGGTGCAGCGACAAATAGATTTGGAAAGTATTCAATTCATAAATTAAAACCAGGCAAATACACAATCGAAGCTTCGTTTATAGGTTATAAAAAAGAATCAAAAGAAGTAGTTGTAAAGAAAGGCGAAATAGTTACAGTCGATTTTTATCTAGAAAGTACAGCATTTTATATTGGCGCAATTGAAGTTGTAGGAACCACTGAGCTCATCCCAAGAGATGCAAACACAAAAACAGTTATTACAGGTGCCGAAGTAGAACATTTTCAGGCTTCAAGTATTGGAGATGTGCTCGATCTGGTTCCAGGGGTACAAAAAACTTCAAATCCGGGACTTTCAAAAACAAGTCAGGTTGCAATTCGTGGTGAAGAAACAGATAAACTCTCAGCACTTGGCACACTTGTAATGGTTGATGGAATTCCAATTTCAAACAATGCAAATCTTCAATTTGAAAAATGGACTAGCGGAATTACTGGTCCTTCAAATGTCGGTGGCGGAGTTGATCTTAGAACTATTCCGGCTGATAATATTGAGACGATTGAAGTAATTCGAGGACTTCCCTCAGTTCGATATGGTGATGTAACTGCAGGTGTGATAAATGTAAAAACAAAAACGGGAATTCAACCACATCGCTTGAAAATTAAAAATAATCCTGATACACGAGAAATAAATCTGGGCGGTGGAAGTGTTCTTGGTTTAACTGGATTTTCATATAATCTCAATGCAGCACAAAGTGAAAGAGATATCAGAAAGAAAGGCGATGAATATATCAGATTGACAGGTCAGGCCGTTTTCACTCGTGATTTTATTGATAACAAATTAAACACTAACTGGAAACTTTATGGCCAACGAATTTTTGATGAAGAACAACCTAAAGGAGATGTTTATCAAACAAGAAATTACAATCGAGGTTATTCACTACAATCTGCATTCTGGGGTAAGTATGTTTCTATTCCTGATATAGAGAATTTTAATTACAATGCTTACATTAATTACAGCCGAGAAAATAGTATGAAATCTCGTCTCGTTCAATCTGATTTAAGGATTCTGCCAAATGGCGATACTGTTTCAACTTATCTTGGAAAAGTAGAAACTCGTGGTAATGAATGGCAGATTGGAGGTAGATTGGAATGGGAACGATTATATTTAACTGGCGATTTCATTCATAAAATTTTAGTTGGTTCAGATGTTCAATATGAAGCTAATACCGGTGAAGGAGTTTTAATTGATACATTGTTCAATTATTACGGAGTTGAATCAGGCAAACTCCCTTATCGATTTGATGATATTCCTGGTCAGGTTCTCTCAAGTATTTATGCCGAAGATAAAGTCACCGGAAAATTAGGATTAAACTTCACTGCTGTTTTTGGTTTTCGATATGAAATGTATAGACCTTATGGAATTAATTTTTCAGGCTTAATCGGTAAAGGTGATTTTGTAAAATCTCATCAAGGGAGTTTCTTCAACCCTAGAATAAATTTAATTGCTTATTTGAGTGATTACAATCAGCTTCGATTAAGCTTAGGAACATCTTCAAAATCACCTGCGATGAGTTACATTTATCCACCACCAACAGTTTCAAAATGGAGAAATCCGATTGATAGTCAAATTGTATTTTTCAGATTAAACACAAGAAATCCAGAGCTAAAGGGTTACAAAGAAACTCAATATGAAATTTCTTATGATCACCGATTTGGGAATTTAATTGGTACATCTATAAGTGCTTATTACAAACAAAGGAAACAGGACCCAGGCGGGCAAACAATTCCACTATTCTATTTCACAGAAATTAATGGTCAGCCTTATCTTTACTATATCGATAAATATTCAATTCAACAAAATGTTGGCTGGAGTATAAGTAAAGGAATCGAATTTACTGCGAGATCGAGCAAAATCAAACCATTAAATATGGAGTTTCAAATCATTGGCTCTTATAATTTTGTTAAACGAGGTTCAAATGACTGGTCATTTGATGCAACTCCAGATCAATCCTTAGGAAGATTTCCAAATTACAAAGTGCCAGATGTTCCTTTCGATACTTTAATTGGATTTGTTTACGATGCTTCAATGTACTGGAGTGATAGATTGGTTTTGGATTATTACTTAAAATACACTCATTCAGTTCTTGGTTTGTGGGTTACAGTTAGAGCTGAACATACAATTTTCGAAAGAAGCAGAATTTACAATCTTGAACCAATAAACTTTGCTGTGATAACGGATTCTGTAAAATTAAAAACTGTAAAAGTTGCTCGTGATTGGGATGAAAGAATAAAGAAAAAACCTGCAAAGTGGTTATTTAATATCAACATCAGTAAATCTCTATTCAAAGGAGCCGAAGTTTCTTTTTATGTGAATAATTTTCTAGATGATCCAGCTATTTATCGTTACCAATATACATACAATCCGAACGATATTGCTGAGGAGGCAAGAAATCCTTCTTTATTTTATGGAATTGAATTCAGTATGATAGTTGATGAGTTATTCAGGTAAGTAAGATGAAAAAATTAATATTCATTTTCTTCGTTTCAGGAATTGTATTTTTTGGTTGTGCAGAGCAACCTCCGATTTCTGTTGATGGTGAAGGAGTTTTAGAAGTTACTGTGCTTTGGGATTCGACTTATTCCGAGAACGCTGCACTTGCTCAGCCAGTTACAAATGCAAAAGTATTTTTAAGCAGCAAGTATGGAATGAAAATTTCGGTTACTGATAACGAAGGAAAGATTTTTTTAGAGAATTTACCTACTGCTAATTATGGTTTATCGGTTAGAAAAAGCCACCCATTTGATCCAAATATTATGTTAATTGGTGCAAAGCAGGATTTAATTGTCATTTCTGGAAAAATTCTTTCCGATACAATTTTTGTAAAACCGATTTCGGCAACGGGAATTGTAATCAATGAAATTTATGCAGCGGGACCAGTCAATAATATTTTTTATTTCTATGACCAATTTGTTGAGCTCTACAATGCAAGCGACAGCGTAAGATATCTTGACGGAATGATAATAATGCGTGTCTCTGGAAATAACGATGGAAAAGGACCAGGTGCTGATGAAGAAAATGACGGCGATATAGATGGAGTAACATTCGCTTTTAAGTTTCCCGGTAATCCGGGCGATAGAAATATTCCTATCTATCCAAAGCAATTTGTTGTTTGTGCGGTTGATGCAGTTGATCATAGAAATATGATTTCAACGAGCATTGATCTCTCAAATGCTGATTGGGAATTTTATAATCAATTCTCACCGGAAGATATTGATAATCCGAATGTTCCTAATTTGTTAAATGTTTTTCCTCATCGAACACAAGACTTCTTAATGAATCTTTTAACAGATGTAATTGTAATTGCTGATGGAAGAGATTCGGTTTTACTTGATGGTGTGGATATTGCGACAATAGTTGATGGAGTTGAATATCAACCAAATCCACATCCTCAAAGCAAGAAAACACTTGACCCAAGAGTTGATAGAGGCTACGTACTGAGTCCACCGCGTTACAGCGGTCGTTCAATGCAAAGAAAAGAACCCGGTTTTGATACAAATGATTCAGGAACTGATTTTGAAATAATTGAACCTCCAACACCAGGAAGACAATAAGTGGATTTATTTAAGTTGTTTCGAAAGCTTGGTAATATGTTCGTTTTATGGTGAAGCAATTGTAATAAAAACATAATTTTTAAGAAAATCATAAATGTTTAATCGAAATAAACAAAAATTAGTTCTTTTAATGATAATTTTTATTTCACAAAATTTTTTCAGTTGTGCAGAGAATCCACCGATTTATGTTGATGGACAGGGAACACTTGAACTTGTTGTTCTATGGGATTCTACTTATTCAGGATCAACAACAGCTGTTCCTGTTGAGAATGCTAAGGTGATTGTATCGTCTAAGTATTTAACAAAGATTTATCAGACGGATCATAATGGAAAATTGAGTTTAAATTATTTACCAACATCTGTTTATGGCTATACAGTAAGAAAATCACATCCCATTGATCCAAATATCATTCTTGTAGGATCAAAACAGAATATAGAAATTGTTTCGGGTCAAGTTGTTTTCGATACAATTTATGTGAAGCCGATTTCAAGTACTGGAATCTCTATAAATGAAATTTATTGTGCAGGTCCGGTTAATAACTTTTTCTTCTTTTTTGACCAATTTATTGAGCTTTATAATGCAAGCGATAGCGTAAGATATCTTGATGGAATGATGATAATGAGATTTTCATCAAATACAGATGGTAAAGGTCCAGGCGCTGATGAAGATGACGACAATGATATCGATGGTGCAACTTATGTATTCAAATTTCCAGGTAAGCCGGGCGAAACAAACTATCCAATTTTTCCAAAGCAATTTATTGTTTTAGCTTCCGATGCAGTTGATCATCGAAATGTTTGTGCGACCAGTTACGATTTATCAAATGCGGATTGGGAATTTTATAACCAATATTCACCAGAAGATATTGATAATCCGAATGTTCCAAATTTAATTAATATGCGTTCAGATAAGACGGCTGATTTCTTAATTGCACTGACAAGTGATGTGATTATTCTTTCAGATGGAAGAGATTCTGCCTGGCAGGATGGAATTGATATTAATACAATAGTTGATGGAATTGAATATCAAACCAATCCGCCTCCACAAAACAAAAAAACTCTTGATCCGCGTGTCGATCGAAGTTATGTCTTAAGTCCGCCAAGATATAGTGGTAAATCGATGCAAAGGCGCGAACCGGGTCTGGACACGAATGATTCACTTTCAGATTTTGAAATTTTAGACAGAGCAACACCAGGATATTTTAAGTAGGAATTGAAAATGAAGAAGTTAGTTTTAATTATTTTAATTTTTATTTTTCAATTGTCTTTCGCACAGAACGAAAGAATTGCATCTCTTGGAAATCCCACCATTGCTTTTAGTGATTTCGATCTCGATTTAAATCTTTATGATTTTGGAAATAACTACGCCTGGCTGATTGAAGATCATAAGTTTGATGTTTTATACATCCGACCATCCGTAAATTTTCAATCAGGAGATTATCGACGATATTTTGATGCCGAAAAAATTTCTTTATATCGACTTTCATTTGACGGAACAAAAATTCTTAAAGATGGTGCCTTTCGTGGTTATGTGACTTATGAGATTGAAAGCAGAAAGAATGTTAATCGAGCTTTGAGTCGTTCTCCTTACAATGGTGTACCATTCAGAATGACAGATACAACGTTGGGAGATTTTCTTTACAATGGACCAAGAGTTGGATTTCAATATGCTTTCTTACCATTCAAAGATTTCTATCTGGGTTTTGATTTGAATTATCAAATTGTCGATGGATTGAAGAGCATTTACAGTAGAGCGAAATCATTGTGGAGAAATATTGATGGAAGTATAAATTTCGCTTATAAATTTTCTAATGATTTTGTCGTAGGCGCAAAATTAACCTCACTCGATAACAAAGAATCAATTGAAGCAAAAAGTGAAGATCTTTTCGATGCAGAAATATTTAATTACCGTGGTGATACTTATGCTTTTAAAAGAAGAAGTCAAACAGTTGAACAAACTTATCGAGAAAAATTAATTCGGTACGATTTGTCAACAATTTTTTCACCGACAGAGAATCTTACAATTGGAGTAAAAGGAAATTATCTTAATTCGAATCTTAAAACTCAATTTCCTTATGGAACGCTGAAAGAGTATGAAGAAGGTCATTCTGTATTTGAAGATTATGGAACTACACTCAAAATTCATTATTCCCCGATTAAAAATTTGTTGGTAGGTTTTGAAGGCATTTATGATAATTACTCAAGCTGGTCAAGAGTTTCTGAGTCTTCATTAATGATATGGAAATGGAATATTCAAACATTTACAATTGGTAGTGGTGTTTCTTATAAATTTAATTCGATTCCATTAATTACTGTAATCGAGTTGAAAACTGGAAAAGTAAAATCAGATTCATCAAAATATATTGATAATTATTTCTCAAATTACTCTGAGCCATTTTATTCTTCAGTACTTGGATTTGAATATGAGTTATTTAAGAAAATTTTTCTAAGAGCTGGTTATAGTTTTAATTGGCTCGGTTTTGATGTGGTTCGTGGTGGTAGAGATATTAGTATGAATGAAATTTCTCTCGGGATCGGTATCTATAATTTAAAAACTATTCAAATTGATTATTATCTTTCTTATGAAATTCAAGCAAATTCTCTTTCACAAAAAAACAAATTTTTGAATTCTCAATTGAGCATTAAAATATTTAATTACTAAAAAATCAAAGGGGAGCAGCTATGAAAAAATTATTATTGCATTCAAGTTTAATAGTTTTGATTTTGTTTTCAACCTCTTATTCTCAGTGGAGGAAAGTTTTAACCTCGACATATCCGAGTGGAACAACATTTCGCAGTTTCTATTTTGCTGATCAAAATGTCGGATGGGTGGTTGGCTCAAATGGAATAATTCTAAAAACTGTAGATGGCGGAGATAACTGGGTTGAACAAAACAGCGGAACAACAGTTACCATTTACACAATCACTGGATTGAATCAAAATACACTTTTTGCCGGTGGTGGTTCAAGAACATTATTAAAATCAACTGACGGTGGTTCAACCTGGAGTTCAATCACGCTTGATATAATTCCCGAACCAACTGCTTTCATTGCAAAGATTAAAGTATTTGATCAAAATTTGATTTATATCCTTGCAAGCTACTCGACAACAGTCGGAAGAATTTATAAGTCCACCGATGGTGGAAATTCCTGGACTCAAATTTATGCAAATACAACAAATAACTTAAATGATTTTGATTTTGCAACTCCTACCTCAGGTGTAGCGGTTGGTAGAAATGTTGGTACTCTGTTTTACACAACAGATGGAACTAATTGGTTACAAGCTCCAACTCCATCACTTGGGGGGTTCAACTATACTCGTTCAGATGTACGAGCTGTTAAAATGATTGATGCTAATACTGCTGTTGCTGTCGGTTGGGGTTCTTTCGCCGCTGGCTTGCAACCAAGTATTCATCTGAGATCTACGAACGGCGGTGCAAACTGGACTTATATGACTCAACTTGAACAAAATAGAAGTTACGATAATCTCTATAATGTTTGGTTCAAAGATGAAAACAATGGATTAGCGATTGGTGGAGCAACTCGTGGTAGTGTAATCGAACGAACAACAGATGGTGGAATAAACTGGATACCTATCGCTGCTCCATTCGGCCCAACACTCTATGGAATTTTTGGAATTGGTGATAAAGTCTGGATTGGTGGAAGTGATGGTTTAATTGCTTACACCACTGATTTTGGAAATAGCTGGAAAAAAGTAACTCCAATTCCAGCTGCAACAATCTATGATATGTGCTTTGCTGGTTCGAACAGCGGTTTTGCTGCTGGTTACGACGGAACTTTCCTGAAAACAAATAATGGAGGACAAACCTGGACAGCTTCTTATATCTTTGCTAACAATGTTGCACCTAATGTAAACGGAATTCAATTTCTAAATGAGAATGTTGGCTACGCAGCTCATAGTTATCGTTTAGTTTCAAAAACAACTGATGGAGGAAATAGCTGGTTTGCTGTTTTACCCGATAGTTTAATCACTACAGGACATAATTACGGGTTATATTTCTTTAATGAAAATCTTGGCTGGGTTTGTGGACAATATACAACAAGCAATGGCGTTATTCACAAAACCACAGATGGTGGACAAACCTGGACTACTTATCAAAATGTTGCCGGTAAGGCATTAAGAGCGATCGCTTTCAGAGATGAAAACAATGGCGTTGTTGTTGGCGCTTCTGTAACAGCTCTTTATACTACAAATGGAGGAACAACCTGGCAGGCTGCAACTGTAAATGGTATGACTACTGGTGATTTGAGAGATGTGGTTTACTTAACTCCAACTAGATTAATAGCTTGCGGTACAAATGCAATTCTTAAAAGTGAAGACGGCGGTCAAACCTGGAATCTTTTACCAGTCTCAGTTACAAACTTACTTTATGCTTTATCTTTTAAAGATGCAATGATTGGTTATGCGGTTGGTACAGGTGGGTTGGTTTATCAAACAACTGATGGAGGAGATAGCTGGACACAGATAACAGATCCACTCTTAACTTCCACTTTCTATGCAGCGGCAACAGATCAAAATGGAAATCCATGGTTCGGATCTACAGGAAGTGAACTTTATACATTTTCTGCTCAAGCTCAGGTCACCTTCAATATCAATATGCGAGTTAAGATATTGAAAGG
>JBNAWO010000071.1:0-12426 GCA_049699815.1 Ignavibacteria bacterium
GAAGGTTATAATCGATTTAATTAAACAAAAATATTCTAACCAGATTCCACCAAATATTATTAATGAACTTGATTCACTTTTAACTCGAGGACTTGATCTTTCTAAAAGTCTTCTTGAAATGGGCAAACCTCTTAAACCTGTAAAATCACAATTTAAATTGAATAAACTGCTTGACGAAATTTATGCTTTAGCTCAGAAAATTTGTCCTTCAAATATTTTTATAAAAAAAGACTATAAAGATGATTTACCAGAAATTTATGCTGATTACACTCAATTACATCAGGTATTTATGAATCTCGTGATAAATGCACGTGATGCTATGCCCAAAGGCGGTGAATTACTGATAATCGTTGATGAAATTTCTATTACTGAAAAAGATTATATCCAGCAGCAAAAATTAAAATCCGGTGATTATGTTGTTGTAACAATAGCCGACACCGGCGAAGGTATTCCCAAAAATAATCTCGACAAAATTTTTGAACCATACTTTACAACAAAAGATTCTCAGAGAGGAACTGGATTAGGATTATTCATATCTCAAAATATAATCACAAAACACAATGGTTTAATCACAGTCGAAAGTGAAGTAGGTAAAGGAACTAAATTTAAAATCTTTCTTCCTTATTTAAAGCAAGAAACAATCACATCAGAGAGAATAGTGCAAACCAAAGTGAAAGCAAATCCAGCTATTTTAATTGTTGATGATGAAGATGCAATTCGTAACTTACTGGCTGAAATGCTAAGTCTGCAAAATTTCCAGGTTTTCGAAGCGTCGTCAGGTGAAGAAGCAAAAGAAGTTTTCAACAAATCTCAGCAATTAATTGATTTAGTTATTTTAGATTTTCACTTAAAAGATACAACAGGAGAAGAAATCTTAAAATTTATTAGAGAAAGGAATAAAGAAATTCCGGTTTTCATTGCAAGTGGAGTAATCGATGAAGATTTAGCAAAAAAACTTCAAGATTTACAGGTCGATAAATTAATTGAGAAACCTTACGAGTTTGATGCTTTGATGGAAAGCATAAATAATTATATAAAAATCTCTTCTTAATCTGATTGTAATTCTTTTTTGAGTTCATCTACACTTACCATTTTAACATCTTTATCTTTATTATATTCACTAAGATTCTCTGACTGCTTAATTGCATTAAGTTTATTCAAAACTGTGGTAATTTTTTTTATACCTTCTTCAAGATAATTTATTTTTTCTGCAAGAAATTTTTTATCGATGTTTTCTTTATTCAATTCTCTTTTAATCGCATTGATTGCAAGAGACATAATAGTTAACGGTTGTTTAATTTCATGATTGGCTGTAAAAACTGTCGCTTCAAAAATTTGATACTTTTCCTGTTGAATTGTTTTTTTCTTCATTTCAGCATATCGAAGCGCAGAGTTTATACGTGCAACAAGTTCAATTTTATCAAATGGCTTTTTAATGTAATCAAAGGCTCCGACTTTAAGCCCCTCTTCAACATCTCTTGCATCGACTTTAGCAGTTACAAGAATGATAGGAATATCCTTTGTTAATTCATCCTGTGTGAGAATTTTACAAACTTCATAACCATCCATACCGGGCATCATAATATCTAACAAAATCAAATCAGGCTTTTCTGTTTTTGCTTTTTCAATCCCTTCTGGCCCTGAGAATGCACTGATTACAAAGAAATTTTCTTGTTGTAATCGTGATTGTAAATAATAAACATTGTCTGGTCTATCGTCGATTACGAGTATTTTGTAAGTTTCCTTTACCATATTTCTAACATTATGAATGTAAAACTTTTTGGATTGTAATTAATAGTTCGTCCAGGTCATAAGGTTTGGAAAGAAAATCATCTGCCCCTAACTTTTTAGCCATCACTGCATTTTCAACATCTGCATAAGCAGTCATAACGATTATCTTTCCGGGATAATTTTTTGATCTTAATTCTTTTAAGATTTCAAAGCCATCGACTTGAGGCATTTTTAGATCAAGCAAAATTAAATCATAAAACTCATTTTGAAGACGATTTAATGCTTCTGAACTGTCATTTATAACTTCAACTTGATAACCAACCGCTGAAAGTTCTTCTCTCAAAATTTTCGTGAGAGAAACATCATCATCAATTATTAAAACAGTTTCAAGAATAGCCACTTTCAATTCCTTTCATTTTTCTTCAACGGGATTTAATTGATAAATCTTAATATCCTTCTGGTATTGTTCTCGAGTTTTCTCAATTAAATTTTCGCCTTTCTTTCGTGTAGTGGTTAACCTCTCTTTCAAAGAAGGAACTAACTTTGCTTTCAATACAATTATTAATTCTTTTTTCGAATAAGATTTTTTATCAAAACCAGTAAGATACCTAATTCCAAAAACCCACCAGGGTAGATCTTTCAAAATTGGAATTCCGCTTCTCTCTGTTTTTTCTTCTGTTATGTATAAACCACCAATGACGGTCTCCTCACCATCAACTAACAAAACATCTGTTTTTGCTTTTGTCTTTTTAATTTCAGTTGTAAGTTGTCCTGGAATTGCATTACTTCTTTCAGCTTCAAGATCAATCAAAATATAATTTTTACCATCTTCTTCAAAGATATATGGAGTAACTCTGATAATTGTACCAGTTGAATAAAACCTTTCTACTGTATTTCCAGCAAAATCTTTTTCTCTTGTGGAGAAGTCAGCACCTACCTGAATCTCACCGCGCACTCTATCTCTAACCGTAATTTGTGGGCTTGCTATCACCTCACCAAGTTGATTTTGCTCAAAGAAATTAAATAATGCAGTTGCTCGACCAAGAAAATCTCCAAATTGTCTTTCGCCATATAAACCCAGATTAAAAGTTCTATTTTGTTCGGTTGTTTGTTGAGCATTAAGATTGAAGATGTTATTATCTATTTGACCAAGCTGACCAGCTAAATCAAAATCTTTGTTATTGGTCAATAGCCATTTCCAGTTCATTCCCATTTCACGAGATTTAGCAACATCAAGCTCAAAAAATATCGCCGATATATTAACTTCACGGGTAGTTAAATCAACACCTTTCATTGCATCAGGTACAGGCGGCTTTTCTGCTTTACGAGGAAGTATTTTTATATACTCCTCTGTTTCAGTGAATTCAAGATTGTTGTATTTCAAAATTAAAAGCAAAGCTCGATACCAGTTCATCTGAATAATATCGATACCAATGGGATCTGAAATATCTTCACTTAAAACAATAATTTTATTCAAATATTGTTTACTCATTTTGCTCAGCATTTGCATTGCTTGATTAAACGGCATCGAACCTGAAAGAGAAACAAGTTCTTCAGGTGAACTTGAAAACATTTTTTGAAATTCTCTTTGACTTTGAGAATAAATATTCAACGAAAAAACTAAAATGAGAATTAATAACTTTTTCATTTTTTAAACTCCTTAAGGTTAGCGCTTTTAAGTTTCAGAATGACTTTCTCAATGATACCTCCTTTATTCAGCAAAAATTCACACTGTTGATTGTCATAATCAATTCTGGTTAAATATCCGAGATAAACTGGATCACCTTCTGATAAAGTGTAAGAATTACCATTTTTATCCATTATAAAAACTGCATCTGGAATGATAGCTAAAAGTGTTGCACCATCAACTTCTAATAAAGCATCGTAGTTTGGAGGAATATCTGGTCTAATTAGCGGGAAAAATAAATTCCTTACAGGTTTGATTTCGCGCGGTTGAATGTTCTCATAATTTAATGCGAGATTTTGATCAGTTGTGAAATACGATTCAAGTTTAATTTCAAACTCCACTTGATATAAAATCTCCCCCTTACCTGTAGTTAGAGTGGCGTTTCTTAGTTCAAGTCCTTCTATTTTATACAACTTTTTTGATTTCTCGAGTTCATAAATTAATCTAAAGACATCTTCAAATTCTCCCTGACCACTGATTATAAAATAATCAACTGAAGCAGCACCAATTGTTTCTGTTTTTTGATATTCGATATTTACCCGTGTATAACGGGAGAAATTTTTTGTAATGTTTAAAATATCATTATAAGTATCAGTAATTGAATATCGGAACGGGATCGCTTTTGCCATATTATACAGGATTGAATCAACTTTTTCTGATTCTCGTTGAAGAGAATCATACATTGTACTCAGTGTTTTAAAGTCAAGAAATTGTTGATTTAAACTTTCTAATTCCAATTGTTTCGCTTTAATTTGTTTAGGTTGATACATTAAAACATAGTAACCTCCTGATCCCGCAAAGAGAATAAAGAAAACTAATAGAATTAGAGCATTTCTTGTTGTGTTGCTCATTATTGTACCCCCTTATATCCGTACTTTTCTGGGTTTAATGTGATTTCAAAACGATTTATTTCTCTATCACGCAATTCCTGGCTGATCATACTTTTCAGCAACGCTTTATCGAGATGATCAGAAAAATCAGGAATTGTATATTTATTAACCCCAACACCCGTAATTTTGACTTCTTCAGTAGATGCAGCAAATGAGGTTAACCAGATTCTCCTTCTATCGGGCTGATATTCCTGGATCTTCATTAAAATTTCTGTCCATCTTTCCGCACCAAGAATAAGTGTATCAATCGTTCTTTGAATTTTAAGTCCCGCATCAATTCTTTGTGAAAGTTGATTGACTTTATTCACAATTTCTGCATTTTCCGCAATAAGCAATTGCTTGCTTTGTATTTCTGTTTGAAGAACTTGAATTTTGTTTTTATTTGTAATGAATTTTTGAGTAAAGAAAGCAACGGCAATAAAAATTAAGAATAAAAGCGCATAACCTACAGGACTCAATTTGAAAATTTTCTGAGCTTCAATTAATTCATATGGTAAAAGATTAATTCTTGGGACTTTGAATTTACCCTCTTGTAATAGAAAGAATAAAGGTGCGATACAGAAAGCATAAACAGGAATTTGTTCTCTTTTCTCTTCGGGTAAATTTGATAAATCTAATTCGTCGAACTTAATAACTTCAACTTCAGCAAGTGGAAAACTTCCATAAAATGTCAATTGGACGGTCGTTTCAACAACTTCACCAGCAAGAAAAATTTTATCAATATCTGAAATCTGAGCAACATCCATTTCGAGATTTATCTTGCTGATAATAATATCATGAAAACCAACAGTTTGAACACCAATGCCAAGGTAACTCGAAATGTGTTTAATTGTTTTATTAGAAATGAAAATAATTCTACTCGAATCAATTCCAATATAGACAATTAAATAATTTTTATCTGGTTGAATATTGTATTTATTCAGAACATAACTTGTCAGACAAACATCCCCAGCTGAAATAAATGGGATCCGAGGCGTACGCATTTTCCAGAAGCTAGCAAATTTTTCAATTTGCTCAAGAACTGGAAAACTCTCATTGATGTAAACGGTCAAATAAGTATCTTCTTTATATTTATAATATCTAAGATTCTTTTCATCAATTGAAGAGACTTTAGTATCGAGCCATTTATCGATGATATATTGTTTTAATTCTTTTTCTTTAAGCTTGGGTACATTGTTAAGGATTAAATAAGAAATTTGCGGCTCAGTAACAACGGGCACAAATGTGATATCTTTAATGTTCTTAACCTTACCACTCAAAACATTAGAGAGCATTGGTTCTTCTGTTTCACCTTCCGTTTCATCAACTGGTTCAAAAAGTATTGTATCAGAATCTATTTCTAATTCTGTTTTTTTTGGTCCATAAAATTCATGTGGGCTCCCTTTTAAACCATAGGTTATTATATCTTCGAGCCTTAAACCTTTTGAGGTTTTGGAGACAATCGCTACTTTAGTCTCCGGTCCATCAATGTAAATTCCAACATATTTTTTCATAACTTACTCGTTAATAATTGTTGGATTCTTGATTTATTGTTGGCAAATGCGATCGCTGTCTCGTATGTTATTTTTCTTGCTTTAAATAATCTTGCCAGGTCTTGTTCCATTGTATTCATTCCAAATTCGCTGCCTTGATGTATCATCTGATAAATTTCACTTGTATTATTATTTTTTATTGCTGCCTTAACAGATGGAGTAACTACCAGAACTTCTTTTGCCAGGGTTCGTTTTCCATCAACGGTCGGTACTAATTTTTGAGAGACTATACATCGTAAAACATCAGCCAGTCGCATTCTCACTCTTTCTTGCTCTTGAACTTCAGTTTCTCCAATAATTCTATCAATTGTTTCAACTGCAGAAGAAGTGTGCAGAGTAGAAAAAACTTTATGACCGCTATCTGTTACATCCAGAGCAGCAACAATTGTTTCTGGATCGCGCAACTCACCAATTACAATTATATCAGGATCCTGACGCAGTGCTTGAATTGTTCCTTCTTTGAATGACAACACATCCCTCCCAACTTCACGATGTCTTATCAAGCATCTTTTAGATTGATGGACATATTCGACTGGTGAACTGATGATAATAATATGTGCATCACAAGTTCGATTATTTTCATCAATAATTGCATCAAGCGTTGTAGATTTTCCTGAACCTGTAATTCCTGTAATTAAAATTAATCCTTCTTTCATATAATTCAGATTCATCAATTGAGCGACATAAGGATGAAAGCCGAGATCTGCAAATGGTCTTAATTGAGAAAGTATAGCTCTGCAGTTTAGAGAAAGTTCATCCAGTTCGAAATATGCGTCGGCTCTGTATCTATAAATTCTTAAATAAGGTTCGGTTTCTTTTATTTCGATTGAAAAATCCAGATTTCTTTTAGAGATTAAATACTCAATTTGCTTTTCGCTCAAAATATTCAATATAAGAATGCTTGACTCTGTTGGATTAAATTCAGGTAGTTCTGAAACTGGTTTCTTATTCCCATGAATTCTCATCCAGAAACGATTAAGACTCCCTGGGCCACCGAAATCAAGATCCGAAGCTTCGACTTTGTGCATCTCAAAAAGTAAACTCTCAAGAAATGTTCTCAATATTTCTCTTTTCTGATTATCTAATCCTTCGACAAAACTTTTTAGATACAGAACTTTATCAATCCCTTTGATGTATTCAGGAACAAGTTTTAATCCTTCACCAAGAATTTCTTTTACCTGTGTGGTAATATTTTTAAATGTGTCTGATTTAACTTCTATGAACATAATTAATCTTCCGTTGTTGAGGCTATTACTTCTTCAAGTGTTGTTAATCCTGCTTTTACTCTTAAGAAACCTGATTCACGCAGAGTAAGCATTCCATCTTTTTTCGCTTGGGCTCGAATTGCTTCTTCATCGATTTCTGTTCCAGATTTTACAATTAACCGTCTGATTTCACGACTAAAATAGAGAGCTTCGTGAATTGCCATTCTACCTTTATAACCTGTATTAGAACAAGCGGAACATCCGACTGCTTCATAAAAAGTTGTTTCTTTAATATCTTTTTCGCTCATTCCGGCTGCAAGTGCGATGTCTTTATCAAAATTTTTGGCCACACGTTTACATTTATCACAAAGTTTTCTAATTAAGCGCTGAGCAACAATTATGTTAATTGCATAAGCAATTAAGAAAGGTTCAACTCCCATCTTAAATAATCTTGAGATTGCGCTGGGCGCATCATTTGTGTGTAATGTTGAAAATGTGAGGTGACCAGTATTAGCAAGTTTAATTGCAATTTCAGCAGTCTCTTTATCTCTCATCTCACCAACTAAAACGATATCAGGATCGTGACGAAGGATTGCTCTCAAAGCTTGTTCAAAATCCATCTTTGGTCCAATTTTCAACTGTCTCGCACCTTTGATCACATATTCAACGGGATCTTCAACAGTTAAAACATTTACTGTTGGATCAATTACCTGATACAATGCTGCAATTAAAGTTGTACTTTTACCTGAACCAGTTGGACCTGTCAAAATTACCATTCCCTGTGGTTTGCTGATTGCTTTCATAAAGAATTCATATGCAGGTCCATCGAATCCAATCTTCTTAATGTCAGTAATTACCTTTCTATCATCTAAAATTCTTATCACACAAGATTCAAACTTCGAACTAAGTTCTGTCCCAACCATTGGTAGAATAGAGACACGAAAACGAATTATATGCCCATCAATATTTCTTTGAATAAATCCATCCTGCGCTTTTTCTCTCTCGAAACGATCAAGACCCCTTGCACGATCCTTTATCACCGAAAGAACCGCTTCAGGATATGTATTTTCTTGAACATACCAGAGGGAAAGATTTCCATCAATTCTAAAGTGAATTTCTGTTTTCATTCCACTTTGTGGAACGAAGTGAATATCACTTGCCCCTCTTCTTACGCCCTCTACGAGAGCACCTTCAACTAAATTTATTAAAGCACTTTTTTGTATTTCAGCTTCAAGGAGAGATTCATCAAGACCCTCTTCTCTGGTAGTCTCAATACTAATCTCTTCAGGGACTTCTTCGAGCATTTTAAGGAAAATATTTTCAGGAGGAAGAATTTTGTTTAGTAACTCATCAAAATCTTTTCGTTTAATGAATATAACTTCATACTTTCTAAATCCAAGGCTAACTGGAATCTGGTGTGTGAGTCTATTAGTTGGGTCAGTAGCTGCAATTATAATTTTATCTTTTTGATGTGGATCAAACTTAATTGGAATTATTTTTGACTCAAGACAAAGGTTTTTTAAATCATCTGAAGCTCTATTCCATATACTTCTAATCTTTTCAATATCTTCTTCAGTTAATTGATACCTGTCTGGTGAATAAACTTCAAAACGATAAACGGCTGCTACTTCTTCAAAAATTACATCGTGATCGAATTTAAAATCTTGAACAAGAATCTGGGCAAGATTTCTCCTTGCTTTATCAGTCTTCTTAATTTGCAAAGCTTTCTCAAGAGTAGTAAGATCAATTAAACCTTTGCGAAGTAACCAATATCCTACTTTATCAGTTTGTTCTAATGACTCAATCGCCATCTTAAAATAACCCTTGAATTAAATTAATAATATAAGACATACCTGGATATTTAGGACGAATCGTTGCTGTTTCCGCTGAAATCAAAGTCAGTGCAGTAATAACAATCATTATAAACAGTGCAATTGCAAGTTGTATTGCCTCAATTAAAAATTTAAGCTTATGTGTTGTTTCACTTTCATAATAATTTGCAATTTGCAAAGCTACATTTCTTATCGTCCCTGTCTCTTCCCCAGAATGAAATCTTGAAATAGCTGTCTTTGTAAATACTCCAGCAGCTTCGAAAGCTTCTGTTAAACCTTTACCTTCTCTAATCATAATAGGTATAGCAACATTTTTAATTCTATCTTCAAAATATTTATTACCTGTAGCCTCAGCAGCAATCTTGATCGGTTCAATATTCTCAGCTGAACCAGTATATAGTGAATAAAAAACACGACAAAATATTTCAATCATCGATTTATGGACTATATTTCCAAGTACTGGAATTTTTAATAACCATTTATGTAGAACAATTTTCCCTTTTGATGTCTGGGAATAGTAGAACAAAAAGATAAAAGGTAATGCCATAAGCAATAAAATGTAAAGAAAATTATCTTGAAGGAAGTGACTTAATTTTAAAGTAGCCGCAGTTAAAGGAGGTAATTCAATATCAAATCTCAAAAAGAGTTCAGCTGTTGCAGGAAATACTTTAGCTACATAATAGATTACTGTTAAGATCAATGCAATTACAGTAATTGTAGGAGTTACAAGTGCACTTCTTAAATTTTTTCTAAATTCTTGATTACGTTCAAGAAATTTAGCTGTAGCCAGATAAATCTCAGCCATATTGCCACTCTTGCTGGCAAGTCCCAACATATATGCTGTAAATTTTCCAAGAACATGTTCATAACGACGAAAAACTTTCTCACTATCTTCACCTTTTTTCAAATCGTTATTAATATCTTTTAATGCATCTCTCAGGGTTTTATTTGTCACATCATTAATCATCAATTGTAAAATTTCACCGTAAGACATTTTTTCTTTTAATAAATCGGCACTAATTCTAACAAAAGATACAATTTCAGAAGTTGGAGGTTTTAGTTGAAGATCAAATAATTTTTTTCGAACATAAATAACTTCATAACCTAATTTACTTAGTGCCTGTTCAACTTCTGAAGCACTATAAGCTTTTTGCTCACCGAGAATTGGTTTTGGAGTTCCAGGTTTTCTTACTTTGTAAAGGAAAGTTGATTTTTTTTCAATTGAACGAACACGAAGCTGATTTTTTTGTGCGATTTCATTTATTCTTTGCTTTGCACTAAAAATATTGCTGGAATGTACAATTCCAACAACTGTTTTGCCCGATGATGAAATTGCACTAAAACGATATTCAGCCATTTGTAATTAAAACTAATTATAATTAATATTTTTTCATTCTTATTATATGTAATTTTAAGGAGTTATGCAAATCTTTTAAACTTATTTTCTAAATGCAATTATATAATTTTTTAGTTAAAGTAAAGTCCTCATAATTGAATTTTTTTACCTTAAATTCCCTAATTCTAAAATTCTTTAAAAATGAAAAAGCCGTCGTGTTCGACGGCTTTAAAAATCAGTAAATTAAATTTTAGTTATTAATCGTCACTGTTATATTGTCGGGAGTAACTACAGCAGTTGCTTTAACTTTGTTTTTACCATCATTACCAGTTTCATTACCCGTACCTACAATTGTCACCACAGTTGCACCAACAGTGGCTGTATAGGTACCATTACCAGTTGTAGCTAATGACGGTGGAATAGTCCAACCTGTAAAAGAATTTCCACCACCACCTAATGCAGTAGGTTTACGATAATATTGCTGTGCAAAAGCACCAATATTATTAAGATCTGCAATTACTGCATCTCTATTGGCACTTTGTGCACTGGTACTTGCCAGGTTGATACCAACTACAATGGCAATACCGACAATAATTACGCCAATGACGATTAAGAGAAGTTGTTGTTGACCCATAGTTTTTACTCCTTATTTTGTTTTGTTTTCAATTTTCAGAGTAATTTTTAAATCTACTCTCACCTGCAAATATGCATAAATAAAATTAAAATTCAAGTAGTTAAGAGTATTTTTTTACGCTCAGTATAATTTTATATTATTTAAGATGAAATTTAATTTTAAAAACAAAATGTCGAGCTAATGCTCGACATTTTGCTTAATTTATATTTAATTAAATACACAATTTTAGTTATTAACTGTAACGGTAATTCCTGTGGGAGTAACTACAGCAGTTGCTTTTACTTTATTCGTTCCATCATTACCGGTTTCATTACCTGTACCAACTATTGTCACTACTGTTGCCCCGACTGTTGCAGTATAACTACCATTTGCAGTTTTAGTTAAGTTTGGTGGAATAGTCCAACCTGTAAATGAATTACCACCACCACCCATTGTAGTAGGTTTACGATAATATTGCTGTGCAAAAGCACCAATATTATTAAGATCTGCAATTACTGCATCTCTATTGGCACTTTGTGCACTGGTACTTGCCAGATTGATACCAACTACAATGGCAATACCGACAATAATTACGCCAATAACGATCAAGAGAAGTTGTTGTTGACCCATAGTTTATTCCTCCATTTTTTTAATTTTTATTTTGAATTATATAATGTATTAACATATAACTTAACTCAGGTGCAATAAACTAAAATTAGAATAAAAAGTCAATAGACAAAAATAAAATCTTATTTATTCATAAAAATGAATCATTTTAACCTGAACAATATTGTTTCCTGAGCCAGAACTCCATATTGGCGAAGTAAGTACCTCGTTTGCAGGTTTATAGTAAATTTTCACATTACCATTAAAATTTACCTGCTGTCTTGAAACCACATTACCATACACTTTAACATTCCCATTTAATATTGTATTTCTGTTTGAAAAAATTTGAGCATTCAGAGTTACATTACCATTCACAATTAAATCACCACCGGAATAAATTCCAACATTACTAACATTTGGATCTGGTGTGGTTAAAGTAACATTACCATTTATTATGGTTTGACCTTTACTAATAAATAAACCGTATCCGGTGACTGAACCATTTATAATTAGATCACCAGTAACAAAAATAATTTTAGGATTTTCTTTTGTACCAAGAGTTATGTTTCCATTAAAAATTTTATTCCCATAATATATATCTGTAGCTTTACTTAAATATTGGTCTGGATCAAAGGTTGGAATGTTTATCTGTGGAGTTTGAAAATGTTTTGGCAAGTTTTCAGGATTTGAAATTGGGTTAATTCTGTTATTCAAGGCATTTGGTGGATTTGATGAGGCATAACCAGTATAACTTAAAAATCCATCTATTGAATTATTACCATTCATAGAAAAATTTCCATTCACATGAACATTAGCGTTTAGATTATTACCTGCATGGGTTATATCCACACCACCATTTAAATTGATATTACTTCCACTAAAGACAGCATACTTCATAAATGGTGGAAGTCCGCCACCCCCTAATGTTTCGATTGAAAAGTACGCTTCGGCTGATTTTTTTGTATTCTCATAATTTGCAAAGACCAATACCTTA
>JBNAWO010000072.1:0-12404 GCA_049699815.1 Ignavibacteria bacterium
CAAACCCAAACAGATAGCAAAAAACATCACAACAAACCAAAAGCCAAATCCATAAGGATAAAAATTAACAATCTGAGTTTCTCCAAAATTGGAAAAAAATATTACCGCAGCATAAAAGAATACTGCGAACCAGTAATAAAATGGTTTTTTCATTTTAAATTCTTTCAATGAGTTTCTTCATTAGCAAAGTCATTTTTGGTTCTGACTTGCTTGCGACTTCAATTACTTCTTCAACGGTCAATGGTTGAAGATTATCGGGATCACACAAATCTGTAATGATAGTCACTCCAAAACATTTCATCCCCATATGATTTGCAACAATATTTTCTGGTACGGTTGACATTCCAACCGCATCGGCTCCAATAATTCTTAAAAATCTATATTCAGCTCTTGTTTCAAGATTTGGTCCGGTGAGTGCAACATAAACTCCTTTTTTAACTTTTATATTTTCTTCCTGTGCAATTTTTTCTGCTAATGTAATTAATTCTTTTGAATATGGTTCAGACATATCAGGGAATCTTGGACCTAATTCATCGTCATTTGGACCAATTAAAGGATTATCACCGAGAAGATTAATGTGATCGGTCATAATCATCAAATCACCTCTTTCAAATTCTGGATTTAATCCACCACCTGCATTAGAAATGAATAAAGTCTTAACTCCAAGTCCAACTTTGTATGACATTACTCTCACAGGAAAAGTAATTTGCTGCATTGTATATCCTTCGTAATAATGAAATCTTCCCTGCATTGCAACAACTTCTTTCCCGCCAATTTTGCCAAAGATTAATTTTCCGTGATGTGATTCGACAGTTGAAACAGGGAAGTGAGGAATCTCTTCATAATCAATTACAACTTCTTGCTCAATTTCTTTAGCAAGTCCACCGAGACCAGTTCCTAAAATGATTCCTATTTTTGGTCTCATTTGAGTTTTTGTTCTGATAAAATTTACAGCTTCGTTGATTTTATTCCTTAATTCGGTCATCATACTATCCTATTGATTATTGATTCGATATCAATTGACTTGTTTTTTTCTTGTTGAGATTCTTTTTGAGAAGATTTATTGTTTTCGGTCAGAATGTTCAACAATTGAATTTGTGCATTAATTATTGCTTTCAATCTTGTGATCAAGGTTTTTTTTCTCTCTTCGAGTTCGAGGACAGAATTATGGATTGCTTTTGCTTCTTCCTGAGCTTTTTCTACAATTTGTTTTGCTTTTAATTCAGCTTCTTTAATTAATAAAACAGCTTGACGTTTTGAAGCTTCCATTGCACGCGAAGATGTTTCCTGAGCTGCAAGTAAAGTTTGTTGCAAACTTTTTTCGATCTGTTGATAATCTTGAAGTTTTTTCTGCATTTGAGTTACTTTAGCAGTCAATTCTTCATTTTGTTTTAATAACTGGTCAAACTCATCGGCTATAATTTCGAGGAATGTATTGACTTCATCGGGATCGTAACCACGAATGTTTCGTTTGAATTCCTGTCGTTTTATACTAAGTGGTGTGATCTTCATTTTTATTTCCTTTCTCCAAAAATTGCGGTTCCAATTCTCACAATTGTTGAACCTTCTTCAATTGCTATTTTAAAATCCGAAGTCATTCCCATAGAAAGTTCTCTCAAATCTATATTATCTGAATTAAAATGTGAATAGGTGTCTCTAAGATTTCTCAGAAGTGAAAAGCACCGTCGGATTTCTTTTTCATCATCAGTTAAAGTGCCAATTGTCATCAAACCTTTAAATTTTATGTTTTTAAAGTTTTGAGCTTCATTTAAGAAATCTTCAAGTTCGTCTGGAGTAAGACCAAATTTTGTTTCCTCCTTTGCAGTATGAATTTGAATAAGTGCCTCGATTGATTTTTCTTTTTCGGAAAATCTTTTATTAACCTCTTGAGCAAGTTTAATAGAATCAATCGAATGAATTGTTTTAACTTTATCAATTAGATATTTCACTTTATTTGTTTGTAAATGACCAATCATATGGAAATTTGCTTCTGGAATTACATAATCAAATTTTTTCAATAATTCTTGAACTCTATTTTCTCCAAAATCTTTTAATCCAAATTTAAAAGCAAGATTAATTGTTTCCGGATCTACGGTCTTAGTAACCGCAATTAGTTTTATTTCATCAGGCTTGCGTCCACTTTTTAATGCGGTTTTTTCAATTCGTTCTAATACTCTTTCAATATTTTCTTTTAATTGTTCTGGCGACATAAGATTAATGATTGAGCAATTTTCCGATTTCCTTTGATCTGAATTTTTACACTTAAAAGATTAATTAAACAACAAGAATTTAGAAACTAAAGATTACACATAAATTTCAATCTTTCAAAAAATAAAAAGGAACGATGCATCTCGTTCCTTTCATTTTCCAATCAATCCAAAAGATATTGTGTCAAAATGAATTGACTATTCTTCGTTTTCATCTTCGGGGACAACTCTTGCAATTGCAGAGATCCTATCATTTGGATTTAACTTAATCAATTTGACTCCCTGAGTATTCCTTCCCATCACTCTTAAATCTTTTGCATGCTGTCGAATTATCATTCCTTTTTCGGTGATAATTACAATATCATCATTGTCCTCAATTTCTTTTATATCGACCATTTTTCCGTTTTTATCACTTGTCTTGAGTGTTCTTACACCTTTACCACCGCGACGAGTAATTCTATATTCATCAATCTCAGTTCGTTTTCCGTAACCATTTTCAGTTACAACAAGGATTGTTGATTTGCGTTTAGAAACGACCATTCCAACGACCTTATCATTTTTATCTAGATTAATTGCTTTCACTCCACTTGCATTTCTCCCCATATCGCGGACATCCTGTTCATTGAATCTGATTGCCATTCCTTCGCGAGTACCAATAATTATATCATCAGCTCCATCGCTTATTTTCGCATCGATTAATCGATCACCTTCATTTAAGTTGATTGCGATAATACCAGACTTTCGTGGATTGCTGAATGCATCGAGACGTGTCTTTTTAATCAATCCTTTTTCAGTCACCATTACAACAAATCTGTTTGCATCAAACTCACTTACCGAAACATAAGCACGAATGCTGTCTCCTTTATCGAGTTGAACAAGATTTAAGATAGATCTTCCTCTTGTTGCTCTTCCACCTTCCGGAATTTCATAAACTTTTAACCAATGACATTTACCCTGATCTGTAAAAAGTAAAATGTAATTATGAGTAGAAGCGATGAACATATGTTCAATAAAATCATCTTCACGAGTTGTTGCCGCAGTTACGCCTTTACCACCACGCGATTGTCTACGATAACCGCTCACTGGAAATCTTTTAATATAACCATTGTGAGAAATCGTGATAACTACATCTTCTTCAGCAATAATGTCTTCAATACTAAACTCAGAATAATCCTTAATAACCATTGTTCGGCGTTCATCGCCATATTTCTCCTTTAGTTCCAGCAACTCATCGCTTATGATTTGCATTCTTTTAGCTTTGTTGGCAAGAATAAATTTCAGCTTTTCAATCAATTTAATCGTTTCACGATACTCATCTTCAATTTTCTTTCTTTCCAGTCCAGTCAATCTTTGAAGTCTCATATCAAGAATAGCCTTAGCTTGTATTTCAGAAAGTTTAAACTTTCTCATCAAGCCAGTCTTTGCTGTCTCCACATCTTTTGATTTTTTAATTAACTGAACAATCTCATCTATGTTATCAAGAGCAATTTTATAACCTTCAAGAATATGAGCTCTACGTTCAGCAGCATCAAGATCAAATTTTGTTCTTCTGACTAAAACTTCGTGACGGTGATCGATGAAGTGCTGCATCATTTGTTTGAGAGTGAGAACAGTCGGAACTCCATTTACCAAAGCAAGCATAATCACGCCAAAAGTTACCTGCATATTTGTATGTTTATAAAGTTGATTTAACACAACTTCAGGTTGAGCATCTCTCTTTAATTCAATAACCACTCGCAAACCGTCACGATCTGATTCATCACGAATGTCGGATATGTCCTCAATTTTTCCTTCTCGTACAAGTTCAGCAATCTTTTCAATTAAATTTGCTTTGTTGACTTGATATGGCAGTTCGGTAATAACAATATTTTCTTTTCCAGACTTGAGAGTTTCAATATTTGCTTTTGCTCTGATTATAATTTTTCCACGTCCAGTTTTATAAGCTTCTTTTACACCTTCATAACCATAAATAATTCCACCGGTCGGAAAATCTGGAGCTGTTACATATTTCATTAATTTTTCATCTGAGATATCAGGATCTTTAATCAGCGCAACCAGTCCATCTACAATTTCATTTAAATTATGTGGTGGAATGTTTGTCGCCATTCCTACAGCAATTCCGCTTGCTCCATTAATTAAAAGATTTGGAATGTATGAAGGGAGAACTACAGGTTCTTGCAAACTATCATCAAAATTAGGGGCAAAATCGACAGTGTTTTTATCAAGGTCACGCAACATTTCTTCAGCAATGCGCGAAAGTCTCGCTTCTGTATAACGCATTGCCGCTGGAGAATCACCATCAATTGAACCGAAGTTACCTTGACCTTCAACAAGTGGATAACGCAATGAGAAATCCTGAACCATTCTGACCATTGTATCATAAACTGCAGCATCACCGTGCGGATGATATTTACCAAGAACTTCTCCAACGATACGTGCAGATTTTTTAAATGGTCTATTGTGAAAAAGACCGAGCTCATACATTCCATAAAGAACTCTTCTATGAACCGGTTTCAAACCATCTCTTACATCGGGCAATGCACGAGCAACAATCACCGACATTGCATAATCGATGTAAGATCCTTTCATTTCATCTTCAATAGTAACAGGAATAATCTTTTCAAATAATGTGGACATAGTTTATTAATTTCCTCAAATTATTATTTCCTTCTAATTTCTAACTCAAAATCTAAATCAATTACAGATAAAAAATTGAAATTTTGTTTGAAACTAAACATCAAGATTGCGGACATACTTAGCGTTCTTTTCAATAAATTTTCTTCTTGGTTCAACTGCATCACCCATCAGGATTTCGAAAATTTTTTCAGCCGCTGCCGCGTTTTCGATTGTAACCTGCAGAATAGTGCGAGTTTCAGGATTCATAGTTGTTGCCCAGAGCTGCTCTGGATTCATTTCACCCAGACCTTTGTAACGGGAAACAACAATTCCACCAGGTAATTTCTTTTCACTTTCGCCTTCACCTTCGCTCATCTCAATTGATTCTTCAAGTTCCTCATCTTTTGCTTTTCCGTTAGATCTCAATCGTTTTATAATTTCATCTCTTTCTTTATCATCATATGCGTAGTATTCTTCTTTTCCTTTTTTAATTCTGTAAAGCGGTGGTTGAGCAATATAAACTTTGCCTTGCTCTATTAATTCACGCATATGTCTGAAGAAAAACGTAAGAAGAAGAGTTCTGATATGACTTCCATCAACATCAGCATCTGTCATAAGTATTATTTTTCCATAGCGAATTTTTGAAATATCAAAATCTTCGCCTATTCCGCCGCCGATTGCAGTAACGATTGCACGAATTTCTTCATTTTCTAAAATCTTGTGTAATCGAGCTTTTTCAACATTTAAGATTTTACCTTTTAATGGAAGAATTGCTTGAAACCGCCTGTCTCGACCTTGCTTTGCGCTTCCACCAGCTGAATCACCCTCAACAATGTAAATCTCGCAATGTTCTGGATCTTTAATAGAACAATCAGCTAACTTGCCTGGCAAACTTGAATCATCAAGAGAATTTTTTCTTCGGACAAGTTCACGAGCTTTTCTTGCTGCCTCGCGGGATTCGGCAGCCCGAAGAACTTTTTCAATAATCTTCTTTCCAACTGATGGATTTTCTTCAAGATATTCAGAAAGTTTTTCGCCGATGAAAGTTTCGACCGCACTTTTTACTTCACTATTTCCAAGTTTGGTTTTTGTTTGTCCTTCGAATTGAGGTTCAGCAACTTTAACACTTAAAACCGCAGTTAGACCTTCACGAAAATCATCTCCAATAAGCGTGATTTTGTTATCTTTAATTAGATTATTCTTGGAAGCAAAGTTATTTAATGTTCTGGTCAAGGCAGTCTTAAATCCGACTAAATGCGTTCCACCTTCGTGTGTATTGATATTGTTAACATAAGTAAAAATATTTTCTTGATAACCATCATTATATTGAAAAGCAACTTCAATAGGAACGCCATCTTTTTCACCTTCAAAATAAATTGTTTTATGCAGAGGATTTCGAGTTTCATCAATGTATTTGATAAATTCAATCAGTCCTCCCTTGTAATGATAAGTTTCTTCTTCTTTGTTTCTCTCGTCAATTAATTTAATTGTAATGTCTTTGTTTAAAAAGGCAAGTTCCATCATTCGATCTGCTAGAGTATCGAATTTGAAGTTTATATCTTTGAAAATTGTCTTATCTGGCAGGAAAGTAACTTTTGTACCAGTCTTTTTCTCAGGAACTTTACCAATTATTTTAACAGGTTCAACTGGTTCACCTCGACGATATTCTTGAAAATAAATCTTGCCGTCACGATAAACTTCAACCTTCAACCATTCGGAAAGTGCATTTACTACCGAGACACCAACACCATGCAAGCCACCAGAAACTTTATAAGTTCTTTTATCAAACTTACCACCAGCGTGAAGCACTGTCATAACTACTTCAAGAGCTGAACGTTTTTCAACTGGATGGATATCAACCGGAATTCCTCGTCCATCATCTTCAACGGTGATAGAATTTCCTTTATGAATTATAACCGTAATGTTTTTACAATAACCAGCAAGTGCTTCATCAATACTGTTATCAACTACTTCATAAACTAAATGATGCAATCCTCTTGTACCTGTATCGCCTATGTACATTGCTGGTCTTTTACGAACTGCTTCAAGTCCCTTCAATACATGAATACTTTCGGCACTATATTCTTTAACTGCTTCATTGACTTGACTTTTTACTTCGTCTTTTTTCACCTGTTCACTCACCTTTTTTGTTTTTGATTCTATCTTTGTCATATTGATTACAAAATTTTAAGTTGTTTGACGATTTGTCTGCCAAATTCTTTATTAATTTTTTCAACAATCTGTTCCCTTAAAAAAAATATTTCGTTTTTCCAGGCAGAACTTTCTACTTCAATTGTCAAAACTCCCCGTTCAAAACTTTTGAATTCAATCATTTGAGCTATTTGTTCTCCAACAATAATTTTGAATTTTTCTATCAACTCGTTTCTTTCAACAATTTCACTTAAGTCGTATTTCTTCACGACTTCATTTAATAATTGCGAAAGACTTTTAAAATTAGCTGACACTTACCACTCTTCCATTTTGAATTTGAATTACACAATCTTTCTCAGTTTTTTGAAGATTTTTCATATCGCTCAGATCGGTTAAGGTTATAAATGCCTGACCCAGTTCACCAAGATGTTCACTTATTTTCTGACTTCTTTCACGATCTAAATGACCAAATACATCATCAAGTAAAAAGAATGGATTTTTACCGAGTTTATTTTTCAAATAAAAATACTCAGCAAATCTTAATGCAACTTGAAATGTTTTGTGTTGTCCCTGTGAACCAAAATCTCTCAAACTAATTCCGTTAATAAAAAACTTAAAATCATCTTTGTGGGGGCCGACTAAATTTGCAGCTCTTCTCAATTCATTCTCTTTTTGCTTCACAATTTCTGACCGAAAAATTTCCCTAATTTCATCATCTGAATTATGATTGATTGTTTGATATTCAATTGAAGGTTCTTCATCCCCATTCAAGATTCTTGAATAGATTTCTTTTACATAATCATTAAACTCTAAAACGAATTTCTTCCTGGATAAAATGAGCTTAGAACCAATTTCGACTAATCTTTCATTCCAGACTTCAAGTTCATCGTAAATATCAGGAGAGAAACTTTCTTTAAATTTTAAGAGCAATGAAGTTCTTTGCTTTAATATTTTTTTATATTCCAATAAATTTTCAAAATAAGTTTTACTCAATTGAGAGATCACTGAGTCAACAAATTTTCTTCTTTCCTGAGGAGCTTCTTCAGTGATTTTAGAGTCAGAAGGAGAAAGAAAGACAACAGGAAATCTTCCAACAACTTCTTTAGGTGAAGCAATCAACTTACCATCAAGCGAATAAAATTTCCGATTTTCTGATTTGCTATATCTTATAATCATTGAGTTTTGAATTAAATCAAAAATACTTCCGTGAATTTCAAAATAATCTTCATCAAAGCTCACAACTTCTGCATCTGAATTTGAAGTAAAACTTTTTGTAGTTGATATGTAATAAATCGCTTCTAAAATAGTTGTTTTCCCCTGACCATTACCACCAATAATATAATTCAGTCCATTACTGAACTGGACACTTGTGTTTTTATGAAGTCTAAAATTGATCAACTTTAAAGAACTTAAGTACATTAATTTTTATTTTCCTATCCAGAACTCCCACTCAAAATAATCCATCTCAAAAGCCTAAGCATTAATTCGCATTGGCATTACAAGAATTAATAAGTTTTCATTTTCTTTTTGAATAGCGGGTTCAATTATGCAAGGTTTTATTGGAGAATTGAACTTAAATACTACTTCATCTGCATCAATATGTTCTATAACATCGTTTACAAATTCGTGTTTGAAAGCTACCTGCATTGGTTCTCCATTATACTCACATAAGATCTTTTCATTCATTTGAGTCCCGAGTTCAGGATTTTCAGCTGTAATAGAAAGCATATCTTTTGAAATCTCAAAATCTACCCTTCTTGTTTTACTATGAACGTAAAAACTGGCTCTTCTTAAAGTCTTCAATAATTCATTGCGATTAACTTTCATCACATTATCGTTATCAAGGGGAATTACGCTTTCATAATTTGGATAAGTATCATCAATTAATCTTGTAAGAAAGATTCCACCGTCAAATTCAAATCTTATAATTTTATCTCCAACAGTAACCAGGACATCCCTTTCATCTAAAATTTTAGTCAATAGCTCTGCTGACTTTGCTGGAATAATTAACTGAGTTTGAATTTCTGGCTTATAATCTTCAAATAAAAGTCTTACAAGTCTATGTCCATCTGTAGAAACAAAAACCAATTTATCATTTTTCAAATCCATTAAAATTCCACGCATTGAAGCGCGGTGCTCATCTTTTCCGCAGGCAAACTCCGTAAAATTAAATGCCTGTTTTAGCCTGTCTCCATTGATCTTAAAAGTCAACTTTTCTTCAACTTGCGGAAATCTCGGAAAATCAAATGGATCAACATAAGCAATTGTATATTTACCAGTATCTGTGTGGATTATACATTTTTTTTCTTCTTCCTTAAAAGTGACTTTTATATCAGTATCTGGAAGATTGCCGATAGTATCGCTGAACAACTTTCCTGGAACTGCCACCTGAATTTCGCCAACTGAAAATACAGGCAAAGTTTTCTGATAAGCAACATTTATGTCGGTTGCCAGGATTGTAAGGAGATTGTCTTTAAGCGTTAATAAGAAATGTTGGGTAATCTCCAATGTTGTCTTCGTCGGCAAAACAGACGAAAACTGAGTTAATACTTTATCTAAATCCTTTGTGTTTATTTTGAATTCCATTCGCAAAATCCTTTATTATTCTACGAAAATTACAAAAAATAATTGACCTTCTCAATTTAAATTTTGTCAATCTTTGACTTAGAACCTTTGTTTTTTTCAATTTTTATAGGATTTTTTGAAAAACTTTATCTGAAATACGAAAAGCTTTTGAAAGGAATTAAATTTCTTATCGAGGTTAGAAGTTCTATAAAATCATTGTTCAATTAAAGGTAATGGGAAAATTATTTCGAATTCTGTCCCTTCTCCCTTTTTACTCCAGACTTTAATTTCGCCATTCATTAACTCAACAAACTTTTTTGTCAATGCCAAACCAAGCCCAGTTCCTTCGTAAGGTCTTGAGTAACCAACTTCTTCCTGGCTGAAAGGCTGGAACAAATGTTTTTGATATTCTTCACTCATCCCGATTCCATAATCACGAACTTTGACAGAGACTTTTTTTCTTAGATTTCGACTTGAAATTTCAATCATCTGACCCGGTGAACTAAATTTTATCGCATTGTTAATTAAATTGACAAAAATTCCATCTATGCAATATTCATCTAATTTCAAATCAGGAATTGAGTTATCTAAATCAATTTTGAATTTGATCTCTTTACTTTTTGCTAAGACATCAAGTTGATCTATAACCTCCCGAATCTTTTGATTGAGATTTATATCTTTTAGAACTAAATCAAATTCGCCTGCTTCTATTCGAGAAATATCAAGAATTTGGTTAATTGTATTGAGAAGCCTTTTTCCAGCTTTTTCGACTGCATCAAAGTATTTAGAAACTTCTTCGTCTTTGCCTGTATCGAACATTTCTCTAATTACAGTATTAAAACCAAGAATTACATTTAATGGAGTTCTGATTTCGTGAGACATCATAGAGATAAAACCACTCTTCAATCGATTAGCTTCTTCGGCTTCTTCTTTTGCACGGATTAAGTCGTCAATAAGTTTTTTACGTTCGGTAATATCTCGGATAATTGCGAAATATAATTTTCCCTGTTCGGTTTCAATTATTGAAAATTTTGCATCGATCCAGATTCTCTTTCCATTGTGTAGAATTACCTCACCCTCAAAATTTGGGTTTATCTCACCGTTTAAAAATTTATTGAGATAAATATTAAACATTTCTTCTCTGATTTCTTGATGAAATACAATACTTAATGGTGATCCAATTAATTTTTCTTTTGGCAAATCAAGCATTTCGCAAAGAGAATCATTTACCAGCTTTATTTTCCCAAATTGATCAGTTAAAATCATTGCGTCTTTACTGTTTTCCCATACACTTCTGAAAAGTTTTTCAGATTTGATTAACTCATCTGATAATTTTTTTCTTTCTGTTATATCTCTGAAAATACCCAGAAGTAATTTTTTTCCACCGATATTTATGAAAGAATTGGAAACCTCAAACCAGATTTTTCTTCCATCATAAAGAGTTACCATTGTTTCGAATTGATGTTTAATATTTCCGGTAAAAAATCTTCGTCGATGTTTATTTAAAATATCTTCTTTTTTTTCAGGTAAGTAAATATCAGACAAATACTTCCCTTCAATTTGTCCCTTAGAGAGTCCAACCATTTTACAGAAAGCTGGATTTACTAAAATAACTTTCCCATCTTCATCAGTTAATCTCATTCCATCCTGACTATTTTCCCATATAAGTCTGAATTGTTCTTCTGATTTTTTAAGCTCTTCTTGTAACTTTTTATTTTCAGTAATATCATTAAAGAATGCAAACGAACCGATATATTGACCACTCTCATCAAAAATGCCAGTTGCAGATACATTTGCCCAGATTATTGACCCATCCTTTTTCTTTAATCTAATTTCGTAAAGTCCCGGAATACCTCTTGCTCTTTTTTCCTCCCTCATACGTTGTTTTTCTTTATCTTCATCTAGAAGGAAAATATCATCAAAATTTTTACCGATGATTTCTTCTGGTAAATAACCAGTCATTTCATAAAACTTTTTATTTGCATCAGTCAAAATAGAGTCTTGATTGGCAATACAAATTCCTTCATTTGCTGTTTCAAAAATCGTTCTGAATTTTTTTTCATTTTCTATCAATTGTTTTTCAAGCAGAACTTTTTCAGTTATATCTTCACAAATAGATAATATTCCTGGCGAACCATCTGATAATGTAAATTTTGTCTCAATTAAATGAATAAATATTCTTGACCCGTCTTTGTTAATCGATTGAACCGTGTGGTCAAGTATTACACCACTTAAAATTTTTTGAATATGTTCCCTCACTTTATCTACATTTTCAGGTGCTGTCAGCATGTAAACAGATTTTCCAATAAGTTCTTCCGGCTTATATCCAGTTATCTCTTCATACTTTTTATTAACACTTAAAATTGTACCTTTTGCGTCTTCAATTAAAATTCCAACAGGTGCATTATTAAATATAGCCATCCATCTTTCATTTGCTTTTTCAAGATTTTCAATAGCTTTTTTAAGGGGAGTAATATCATAAGCAGTTCCAAGCCCGGCGGGTTTGCCAAACCAGTTGATCAGACTACCTGTAAAGTCAATCCATTTTTCCTGACCATCTTTTGTAATGATTTTAAATTCATAATTTGTTGGAACCGGTTCACCGGCTTGCCTTTTTAGACCTCGCTCTTTTACAAGTTCACGAAAATCGGGATGGACTAATTCATAGAACTTTAACTTATAAATTTCATCTCTTGAATATCCAGTAATTTTTTCCATTGCCCTATTAGCGTAAACAAAATATTCCCCTTGATAAACAAAAATTGCAGTTGTAGTTGATTCTGCTAATTTTTCAAAATGCTCCTCCCTGCGTCTAAGTTCTTCTTGAAGTCTTTTACTCTCTGTAATATCCTGTGCAGCCCCATA
>JBNAWO010000073.1:0-8949 GCA_049699815.1 Ignavibacteria bacterium
ATACCTGCATCTTGTTTGGTGATGCAGCAGCCTGCACTTTGTTTGAAAGAACCGAAGATAAAAATGATGGTATTCTGGACGAATTGCTATATTGTGATGGAAGTGGACGCAATCATCTCTATATGCTTGGTGGTGGAAGTTTAAATCCTGCTTCACATGAAACAGTCGAAAAAAGAATGCATTACATTTATCAAGATGGAAAAGCTGTTTTCAAAGTTGCCGTAATTGGAATGGCTGAGGTTGCTTATGAGATAATGATTAGGAATAACATCAAACCAGAAGATGTCGCCTATCTTGTTCCACATCAGGCTAATTTAAGAATTATAGAAGCAACAAGAGAAAGAATGGGAATTTCACCCGAAAAAGTTATGGTTAATATTCACAAATATGGAAATACAACTGCTGCAACAATTCCTTTGTGTTTAGTTGATTATTACGATGAAGGAAAACTCAAGAAAGGTGATAATTTGATTCTTGCATCTTTTGGTGCAGGGTTTACCTGGGGTGGAATTTATTTAAAATGGAGTATTGATTGATGATTGCTTTCGTTTTTCCCGGTCAAGGTTCTCAGTTTGTTGGAATGGGAAAAGATATTTATCAAGATTTTCCAAAATGTAAAGAATTTTTTGATCGTGCAAACGAAATACTCGGATATGATTTGAAAACAATCTGCTTCGAAGGTCCAGAGGATTTATTAAAACAGACAGAAAATACACAGCCGGCGCTTTTTGTTCATAGTCTTGCAATTTTTGAAATATTAAAAGATTTTAAAATTTCAGCAGCTGCAGGACATTCGCTTGGTGAATATTCAGCTTTAACGGCTGCCGGTGTTTTTAATTTTGAAGATGGTTTAAAATTAGTCAGAATACGCGGAAAACTTATGCAAGAATCGGGGGTGCGAAATCCGGGTACAATGGCTGCAATAGTTGGACTGGGATCTGAAAAATTGAATGAGATTTGTGAGGGTTTGAAAGAAATAGGAATTGTTCAACCTGCAAATTTTAATTCGCCAGGACAAATTGTGATATCTGGTGAAATAAATGCGGTTAGAAAAGCAATTGAAATTTCAAAACAAAATGGTGCAAAACTCGCAAAAGAATTGGTTGTAAGCGGTGCGTTTCACTCACCACTTATGAATTATGCTTACGAAAATATTTCAGTTGAATTGGAAAAAGTTAAAATTTCTGAACCAAAATTTCCCGTTTATTCAAATGTGACTGCTGAAAAATTTGAAAGTCCTGAGGAGATAAAGAACCTTTTAATTAAACAAATTATCAGTCCAGTAAAGTGGCAGCAAATAGTTGAAAATATGATTAGAGATGGAATTAATACTTTTGTTGAAATTGGTGCTGGTAAAGTTTTAACAGGATTGATCAAACGAATTAATCCGGATGTTGAAGTTATTAATATTGGGAGCTCAGAAGAACTAAAAAATTTTCTGGACTATGGAAAAAGTAATTAAAGGTCTAAAAATAGATCCGTTGATTTTCACTTTTCCATTTGTGCCTGGATGTAATGTTAGCTTATGCTCAGGTGAATGTTGCTGGTATGGGGTTTATGTTGATTTGAAAGAACGAGATTTTATTCTTGAAAATAGAGATATCATAAAACAATATATGGATGAAACTCAAACGAAAGATGAATCAAAGTGGTTTGAGGATGTAGAAGAAGATCCAGATTTCGAATCAGGTTATTGTACTGGTACTCAAATTTTTAATCACAAATGCGTATTTCTTGATAAGAATGGATATTGTTCACTTCAAAAAGCTGCAATGTCTCGTGGTGAACAAAAGTGGAAATACAAACCAATTTATTGTGTAATTTTTCCTCTGACAATTTGGGAAGGTACACTTACTGTTGATGATGAACATATTGTACGATTACATTATTGCAGTAAAACCCGCCATCAAACTTCGACAGTATTTGACGCAACAAAAGAAGAGTTAATATACTTGCTTGGCGAAGATGGTTATTCAGAACTTCTTGAATATCGAAATCAAATAATTGGAGGAAAGGAAATTGAAATTACAAAATAAAGTTGCACTTATTACAGGAGGTTCTCGTGGAATCGGTGCAGCAATTGCAAAAGAACTTGCTAAGGAAGGTGCAAAAGTCGTTTTAACTTATCATTCTTCTCCAGATAAAGCTCAAAATGTTCTTGATGAGATTAAAAAACTTGGTGGCGATGGGAGAATCTTTCAAGCTGATGCAAGCAGTTTCAGTGATGCACAAAATTCTGTAGAATTTGTCTTGAAGGAATTTGGTGCTTTAAATATTCTTATTAATAATGCAGGAATTACTCGAGATAATCTTCTTCTTCGAATGTCTGAGCAAGATTGGGATGAAGTTATTAATACAAATCTGAAAAGTGTGTTCAATTACTCCAAGGCTGCAATAAAACCAATGATAAATCAGAGAGAAGGAAAAATTATAAATATCAGTTCGGTTGTTGGAATAATGGGTAATGCTGGACAAGCAAATTATGTTGCAGCTAAAGCTGGCGTTATTGGTCTGACAAAGTCACTTGCAAGAGAATTTGCAAGTCGAAACATCAATGTTAATGCAATTGCCCCCGGTTACATTGAAACCGATATGACAGCAAAACTAACCGATACCCAAAAGCAGGCAATATTAAACCTTATTCCACTTAAAAGAATCGGAAAACCAGAGGATATTGCTCGTGTGGTTGTATTTCTTGCATCAGATGATGCAAATTATATCACAGGGCAGGTCTTCTGTGTCGATGGTGGAATGGTAATGTAACTTAAATTTATTTTTTTATATAATATGATGGTTAAAATTGTTATATTAACAAACAAAAAAGGAGATAAAAATGGACGTACAAGCTAAAGTCAAAGAAATCATTATGGATAAACTTGGAGTAGAAGAATCACAAATAACTCCAGAAGCTTCTTTCATTAATGATTTGGGAGCCGATTCACTCGATATAGTCGAGTTAGTTATGGCTTTCGAGCAGGCTTTTAACATTCAGATTCCCGACGAAGACTCAGAAAAAATTCAAACAGTTGGGGATGTTTACAAGTACTTAGAAGAAAAACTAAAACAATAATTAACAACCAAATTAAATAAAGTTTATGAAAAAAAGGGTTGTTGTGACCGGTATTGGGGCTGTGACCCCAATCGGTCTTAATGTAAATGAATTCTGGAAAAATTTAATTGAAGGTAAGAGTGGAGCTGCCTTCATAACTCGTTTTGATGCAAGTAACTTCGATACAAAATTTGCTTGTGAAGTTAAAAACTTCGATCCACTTAAGTACTTCGATCGAAAAAATGCACAAAGACTCGACCTCTTTACTCAATTCGCACTTGTGAGCACCGAAGAAGCTCTACAGAATTCTCAATTAAAACTCGATCAAATCGACAAAAATCGGGTTGGTGTTGTATATGGTTCTGGTATTGGTGGAATGTGGACATGGGAAGGAATTTTCAATACAATATATTATGGTGGTGGACATCAGAGAATCAGTCCCTTCTTTGTTCCTATGATGATTAGCGATATAGCTGCAGGACATATAGCAATTAAATATGGATTCAAGGGACTGAACTATGCAACTACTTCTGCCTGTGCAACTTCAGCTCATGCTATTGCAATTTCTGCGATGCACATTGAAAGAGGTGATGCTGATGTAGTTATAGCTGGCGGAAGTGAAGCTTCAATTAGTCCAATAGGTATAGCTGGTTTTAATTCAATGAAAGCGCTTTCCACCAGAAATGATGCACCAGAGAAAGCAAGCCGACCTTTCGATAAAAATCGCGATGGTTTCGTAATGGGGGAAGGTGCTGCGACTTTAATTCTGGAAGATTATGAATTTGCGATGAAACGAGGCGCACCAATTCTTGCTGAACTTGTTGGTATAGGGTTAACTGCAGATGCTTACCATATTACAGCCCCGGCACCTAATGGTGAAGGCGCTGTCCGTTCAATGAAACTTTGTATCGAAGATGCAAAAATAAAACCGGAAGATGTTGATTACATTAATGCGCATGGTACTTCTACACCTTATAACGACAAAAGTGAAACAGATGCAATCAAAACCCTATTTGGTGAACATGCTTATAAACTAATTGTCTCATCAACTAAATCAATGACAGGGCATTTGCTTGGTGCTGCTGGTGCAATTGAGGCTGTTGTCACTGTCTTAACTTTAATGAATGATATTATTCCTCCTACCATTAATCTTGAAGAACCCGATCCAGAATGTGATTTGAATTATGCACCAAACAAAGCCGTTGAAAGAAAAGTAAATTATGCTATTAGCAACGCCTTTGGTTTTGGCGGACATAATGTTTCATTATTGTTTAAGAAATATCAATAAAATTGCTTCGAAAAATTAAAACAACTTTATTCTCTGTATTAAAGAAGAAAGCAAAGCGTAAGTTTAATAAAGAAATAGAGAACCGACTAAAGATAATTGAAAAATTAGTCGGTTCTTCTTTAAATAATCCTCAACTTTACATTGAAGCACTTACACACCGCTCTGCTATCAATATTTCACCACTAAAGAAAAAAAATTCCAATGAACGATTAGAATTTCTTGGAGATTCAGTTTTAAATCTTGTAGTAACGGAATATATATTTATTAAATTCAAAGACAGGGATGAAGGTCAGCTTACAAAAATTCGTTCACGTTTTGTTAATAAAGAAATTCTTTTGAAAGTTGCAAACAAATGCAAGATGAGAAAACTACTTTTCATAAATGAAAATGCAGCCATTGCAATTGAATCGGGAGCCAAGTCTATTTTAGCCGATTCTGTTGAAGCTTTTATTGGTGCAATTTATCTGGATTTAGGTTTTGAAAAAGCTAAACAGTTTATCGAAAAATATATCATTAGACCTAATATTCGCCTTGTCAATCTGGGCGATGAAAATTTCAAAAGTCAATTGCTCGAATATGTTCAGGCAAATAAACTATCAATTCCCAAATATGAAGTGATAAAGGAAGAAGGTCCACAACATTCTAAGGTGTTCACAGTTCAGGTCTCTTTAAATGGTAAGATTTTAGGAACAGGTAAAGGGCAAACGAAAAAATCAGCAGAACAACTCGCTGCAAGAGAAGCTGTTCAAAAAATAAAAAAAAGCAAATCAGAGTAAATTTCAGCTCAATTCTTTGAATTATCCCTTTCTTATATTTGAAAAAAGTTTTTAGAAAAATTCTGAAAGGTAATTTATGGAAACAAGCGAACTATTCGACCAATTTTCAAATCGTCATATTGGTCCATCGGATGATGAAATAAAACAACTTTTAAATGAAATTGGAATTCAATCTTTAGATCAACTTGTCGATGAAACTATTCCTGAAAATATAAGATTCAGAGATAAACTTAATTTATCTGAACCATTAACAGAACATGAATTTATTCAGCATATAAAAGAATTGGCTTCAAAAAATAAAGTTTATCGTTCCTACATTGGACTTGGTTATTATGGAACAATTACACCGTCTGTTATAAAAAGAAATATACTGGAAAATCCAGGCTGGTATACACAATACACACCATATCAAGCTGAGATTTCTCAAGGTAGACTTGAAGCTTTGATGAATTTTCAAACTATGATTGCAGATTTAACTAAACTTCCAATTACAAATGCTTCGCTTCTTGATGAAGGAACTGCATGCGGTGAGGCGATGTCTATGATTTATTCAGTTATGAATTCTAAAAAACCTAGTGCAAGTGTTTTCCTAGTTGATTCAAAAGTCTTTCCTCATACGATTGATGTAGTTATAACAAGAGCTACTCCTCATGGAATTGAAGTTAAAGTAACTGATAACATTGAAAGTGAATTGAATGAAAAAGTATTTGGAATTTTAGTTCAATATCCTGATGGTGATGGAGCAATTCGGGATTATTCTGAATTATTTAAACGGGCAAAGGAAAAAGATATAATGATTGTTGCGGCTGCAGATATAATGTCTCTCATTTTACTTAAATCGCCGGCAGAATTTGGTGCAGATGTTGTTGTTGGTTCAACTCAAAGATTTGGTGTTCCAATGGGTTTCGGTGGCCCTCACGCAGCATATTTTGCAACAAGAGAAGAATTCAAAAGATTTGTTCCCGGAAGAATTATTGGACTTTCAATTGATCGTCACGGTGATCCGGCATACCGAATGGCTTTACAGACAAGAGAACAACATATTAAAAGAGAAAAAGCTACAAGCAATATCTGTACTGCTCAGGTTCTGCTCGCAATAATGGCGAGTATGTACGCTGTTTATCATGGACCAAATGGATTGAAAAAAATTGCAAATAGAATCAATCTCTTTACAAGAATTTTGAATCAAAAATTGAAAGAACTAGGATACAAACAAACTAATCAAACATTCTTTGATACTCTCAAGATTGACTTGAGTTCTAACCACGAGTTAGTGGTTAAAATAAAATCATTAGCTGAGCAAAAGAAAATTAACTTTAATTACTTCACAAAATGTTGCGTTGGAATTTCGCTTGATGAAACAGTCACATTAAAAGACTTAAATGATATTATTGAAATTTTTGCTGAAGCAATTGGTCAGGAATTTAAGCCTATTGAGCATTTCGATTTTGATAAAGTTGAAGCGAGCATTCCAGATCATTTAATTCGAAAAGATCAAATTCTTCCACAAAAAGTTTTTAATACCTATCACACAGAAACCGAAATGATGCGTTACATTAAGATGCTTGAAAATCGAGATCTCTCTTTGAATTATGGAATGATTCCACTTGGGAGCTGCACAATGAAGTTAAACGCAGCAACTGAAATGTTAGCTTTATCGATGGATGAATTCGCAAATATTCATCCGTTCGTTCCACTTGAACAAGCTCAGGGTTATTTTGAATTAATAGATTCTCTGGGTGAAGATTTACTTGAGATAACAGGATTTGATGGAATTTCATTTCAGCCAAATTCAGGTGCTCAAGGTGAATTTACTGGATTGATGGTTATTCGAGCTTATCATCATTCAAAAGGAGAAGGACACAGAAATGTAGTTCTAATTCCTGCATCGGCACATGGAACAAATCCAGCAAGTGCAGTTATGGCGGGAAATCAAGTTGTTGTTGTGAAGTGTAATGAGTTTGGTGACATTGACTTAAATGATCTAAAGCAAAAAGCAGAGCAGTACAAAGATCGTCTATCTGCGTTAATGGTAACTTATCCATCAACTCATGGTGTTTTCGAAGAAGACATTAAAGAGATGTGCAAGATCATTCATTACTATGGTGGACAAGTGTATATGGATGGCGCTAATCTTAATGCTCAAGTCGGATTAACAAAACCGAAATTAATTGGTGCAGATGTTTGTCATCTAAATCTACATAAGACTTTTGCGATTCCTCACGGAGGTGGTGGACCTGGAATGGGTCCGATTGCAGTTGCAGGTCATTTACTCCCATTTTTACCAAAACATCATTTTGTTAAAACTGGTGGTGAAAAAGGCATTCACGCTGTTGCATCAGCTCCATTTGGTAGTGCAAGTATTCTTACAATTTCTTATGCTTATATAAAAATGATGGGACCAGAAGGATTAACAAAGGCATCTAAGGTCGCAATTTTAAGTGCGAACTATATTAAATCGCGTTTAGAAAAATATTATAAAGTCCTTTACACAGGTAAAAGAAACAGAGTTGGTCATGAATTGATTTTCGATATGAGAGAGTTCAAATTAAGTGCCGATATAGAAGTAGAAGACATTGCAAAGAGATTGATGGATTATGGTTTCCACGCACCAACGGTTTCTTTCCCGGTGCCGGGCACTTTAATGGTTGAACCTACTGAAAGTGAAAGTAAGAGAGAATTAGATAGATTTTGTGATGCAATGATTCAGATTCGTGAAGAAATTCGTGAAATAGAAATAGGCATTGCTGATAAACAAGATAATGTGTTAAAAAATGCACCACATACTTTGAAAGATTTAGTAGCGGATGAGTGGAAGCATAACTATTCAAAAGAAAAAGCAGTCTTCCCAACTCAATTTACAAAAGTAAATAAGTTCTGGCCCTTTGTTTCAAGAGTTAATAATGCATATGGAGATAGAAATTTAATTTGCACCTGTGACCCAATTGAACTTTACATAGAAAATTAAAGGGAAAAATGGAAAACACTTGCGAAATCTTAAAGCAAGCAAAAAATATTGCTGTTGTTGGAATTTCAGATAAACCTGGAAGAGATTCTGGTTGGATTGCCCGTCTTCTTCGTGATAATGGTTATAAAGTCTTTGGTGTAAATCCAACCTTAGATAAATTTGAAGATATACCAGTATTCAAATCGTTGAAAGATATACCTGAGCCAATAGATATAGTTGATATTTTCAGACGATCAGAATTTGTAAATGAAATTGTGCAAGACGCAATTCAAATTAATGCTAAAGTTGTATGGATGCAGCTCGGAGTTATAAATTATGAAGCGGAAAAACTTGCAAAAGAAGCTGGCTTAACTGTAATTATGAATCGATGTATTGCTGTCGAGTTTAGAAGATGTTTTGGTTGAAATCTTTTTTCCTTCTAATTTTTTGTATCGTTGCTTTGCAATATTCTTGGGGACAAAGCACTGAGAATCTAATTTCGAAAGATGATTCTGTTTTTTTTAATTCTTCAACTTTTAAGGCCAATGAAACAGAAAAAATTCTGATTGATGAGATAAGAATAATTGGGAATAATAAAACAAAACCAGAAATCATTCTTCGTGAATTAACATTTACACCAAATTCAACAATTTCTTATTCCGAATTAAAATTCAACGAAACGCGAATCTTGAGTCTCGGAATTTTCAGCGATGTGAAATTTATTCTTTCAAAAGAAGAAAATAAAAATGTTCTCTTAATTCTTGTGCAAGAAGCCTGGTACATCTGGCCAATCCCATTTATTGATATTGCTGATAGAGATTGGAAAAAATTAACCTATGGACTTCATTTGAACATTCAAAATTTAACCGGTAGAAATGAGAACTTAACT
>JBNAWO010000073.1:8959-12399 GCA_049699815.1 Ignavibacteria bacterium
AGGCTTCAGTCTTGGTTACGATCCAAAATTTTATTTGCGTTATTACAATCCTGTCTTTAATCAAAAGCAAAACATTCTTTTGCAGGTTCAAACTTTAATACAGAGAAGAAAGAATCGAAGTCTGGAAGCCATTAAAATATCAAACGATCAAAATTACAATGAAAATTACCTTTTTGTTGATATCCTGGCAGGAAAAAGAATTAATATCTTTAATACAATTACTGGTTCAATTTCATTTGAATATATCGCAGTAGAAAATTACCTGCCTCTGAAAACAGTTTCAACAACAGGAATAGATAGATTTTTATCAGCTCAATTAAGTTATTCACTTGATACGAGGGATTTTTCTGCATATCCCCAAAAGGGGACGAATTTAAATTTGATTTATCGTAAAGCTGGTTTAAGTGAATCGATTGTTGATTTCAATATCTTCAATTTTGAGTTGAAGCAAATTCAAAAGCTACTCTTTCCAATCTTATATTTTAGAAATTATTCACGGATTGTAGTCGGACCAATTATCCCTTTCTATGCAAATAGTTTTTTAGGTTACAGTGAAAAACTGAGGGGACATTTTAACGAAATTTTTGAATCCAATTCTATGATTTTAAATTCATTTGAATTAAGATTTCCACTGATCGAAAAGTATTTTCTGAAATTGCAAATTCCGTTAATTCCGGAGGAATTGTTGACTTATACCTTGAGCTTAGACATTCATTCTTTTTTCGAAAATGCGTTGATATTTAATAAAAACGATAATTTATCCAGAAAAAAATTTATTAATGGATTTGGTTTTGGATTTTCATTCCTTGTTCTACCATATCGATCAATTAATCTTGAGTTAGGTTGGAACGAAAAATTTCTATCACAAATAATTTTTGATCTTAACTTCCCGTTTTAGTATGGAATTATTTTTCTATCCTGAATTAGATGAAAACCAGAAATTAGTTAAGTTAACTGGCGAGGAATTTCATCATCTCAGTAAAGTTTTAAGAATAAAATTAAATGATGAAATTTTTCTAACAAATGGTCGCGGACTAATTGCTAAGGCATTAATTTCAAAGGTATCTCGTCAGGATTGCGAAACAGAAATTTTAGAGTTTCAAAAATTTGAACGCAAGAAAATTAAATTGACGGCTTTAATCCCAATTTTAAAACAGGAAGAAAGATTTGAATTCGCTATTGAAAAATTAACTGAACTGGGAATTGATGAAATTCAACCATTTTATAGTGAAAGAACAATCAAGAAAAAATTTCGTTTCGAAAGATCTAAAAAGATTTTAATAACTGCATTAAAGCAATCATTTAATCCTTTTTTACCTGAACTTAAAGAGTCTATTAGTTTTGAAGAATTTATTTCAGAGTTGAGATCAGATGAAATTATTTTCTACGGTGATAAAGACGGTCATAAATTTTTAGCTGTTCAAGATTTCTTAATTAAGTCTAATTTAAAAAGAATTATTCTGACTGTTGGTCCTGAAGGTGCATTTTCAGATAAGGAATTAAATTTTCTAAGACGAAAAAATTCAATTGCAATCTGGTTAGGTGAATATAGACTGAGAAGCGAGACCGCAATTATCAGTCTCGCATCTCAATTGAAATTATTTGTTTGTTAGAAATATTACCGGGTTTATTTATTCCAGAATTTTGGTAGTTCTTTAATGATTGTTTTAATAAGCTTCGAAAATTTTTCTTTTACAATGTTTGCTGTTTCAGTTACTTCTTGATGGCTTAATTTATTTTCAGTTATTCCCGCTGCGTAATTTGTAATGCAAGAAATTGCAACTACTGGTAAATCATTATTCGAAGCATAAACAATTTCTGGAATTGTAGACATTCCCACTGCATCGCAACCCGCTTTTCTTAAGAAACGAACCTCAGCTGGTGTCTCATAACTTGGTCCAGCTGAATACGCATAAACTCCGCGCTTGAGTTCAATATTTACTTTTCTAGCTAATTCAAAAACAAAATTGTTCAAATCTTTTGCGATCGCAAATTTATTCTGTGGATAAGAAGCGAGTTCTTTAAATTTTGATTTGTAATGAAGGAAAAATAAGTCATCGATAAGCATTAAATCAGCAGGTTTCAAATTCTCTGAAATTCCACCAGACGCATTTGTAACGATTAGATATCGAGAATTAAACATTTTTGAAATAACAGCTGGAAGAATTACCTGATTAACTGAATAACCTTCATAAAGGTGAATTCTACCTTTAAATACCAGATGATATGAATTACTATACTCGCATAAAAATATTTTGCCAGAATGACCTGGAATAGTGGAAATTGGATAATCATCAATGTCGGAAGTATCAATTGATGTAACTAGGTTTAATTCATCGGCAAAGTCTCCCAGGCCAGAACCTAAGATAATGGCAGTTTTAATTTTTACATCACCAAATTTTCTTTTGATTGGCTCAAAAATTTTCTGGTAATTAATTTTCATCACAGAATAAACCCTGCAATTGTTGCTGTTAAAAGATTTGCTAGAGTTCCACCTGCAACAGCTCTGAGTCCGAGTGCAGCAAGATCTTTTCGTCTCTCAGGAGCCAGGGGAGAAATTCCTCCTATTTGAATAGCAATCGATGAAAAATTAGCAAATCCACATAAGGCAAAAGTCGCCATGGTGATAGATTTTTCTGTGACAAATTTCCCTTGTTGAATTAAAGAGGACATATCGAGATAAGCGACAAATTCATTTAAGACCATTTTTGTTCCAATTAAACTTCCAAAGTTAATCGCATCTTGCCAGGGAATTCCAATCGCTACTGCTAAAAATTGAAGAACTAGTCCAAATATCAACTGAAGACTGAGTGGTTGTTTGAAATATGCCATTGTAATTGAATTTAATCCAGTGAATCCACCAACCCATTCAAGGATGTAATTAATTAATGCAATGAGTGCGATAAAAGCTATTAACATAGCTCCAACATTTAAAGCGAGCTTTAATCCATCAGAAGCGCCACCCGCAGCAGCTTCAATTGCATTTGATGCATTCTTTTCGATTTTAACCTTAACCGTTCCCTTTGTTACAGGATCGCCAGTTTCAGGATAAATAATTTTTGAAATTGCAAGTGATGCAGGTGCTGCCATTACACTCGCACCAAGAAGATGAGTTGCAAATTTTAAAAGCGCTTGATCGGTCGGAAGATTATGTGCTGCTGCATAAGCAGAACCTAACATTTGAATATATGCCGCCATCACACCGCCGGCAATTGTAGCCATTCCACCAACCATAATTGTAAGAAGTTCAGAATTAGTCAAATCTTTTATAAAAGGTCTAATCATTAAAGGAGCTTCAGTTTGACCGACAAAAATATTTGCACTGTTTGATAAAGATTCAGCACCGCTTGTTCCCATAATCTTCGCCATTATCCAGGCAAATGCTTGAACAATTCTTTGCATCACACCGAGATAATAAAGAAGAGACATTAAACTTGAAA
>JBNAWO010000074.1:0-12213 GCA_049699815.1 Ignavibacteria bacterium
AATACTATCTGAGACTACAGCAACTCCATTTGCATCAATTTTATCGACCTCACTTTTTACGAGATTTAAAATTATATCGATATCGTGAATCATTAAATCCAGAACAACCGCAACATCAGTTCCTCTGGGATTAAATTGTGACAGGCGATCTGATTGAATAAACATTGGGGTTAATTCATACTTTTCAAGCGCTAAAATTGCGGGATTAAATCTTTCAATGTGACCAACCTGAATAAATTTATTTTTCTCTTTAGACAACTTGATTAATTCCTCAGCTTCTTCAATTGTCGAAGTGATTGGTTTCTCAATAAAAATGTGAAGATTATTTTCAAGTGCAGCTTTTCCAACTTCGAAATGATTAGAAGTTGTTGTTGCAATTATAACAGCATCAGAAGAATTGAAAAGATCATTTAGATTCTCAAATGATCTGACTTTAAATTCATCAGCGATTGACTTTGATTTTTCTTTTTCAATATCGAAGATGCCAGAACAAACTGCACTATTTTGACCAAGTAAATTTTTTAGATGCAATTTACCCAGATGTCCAACACCAACAATTCCAATTCGAATTTTTTCCATATTTAATTTTCAATTTTGATTTGTTTTAATTTCAGTGAAAGCAACAATTTCATCCCAACCGCCGAAATCGGGATTATTGTAATAAGCAAATATGTAATAAACATTTTTTGTATTCCAGCTGCTGCCTTCAATTTCTATCCAATCAATTTTCAAAGATTTTGATGTTGAATGAGTTTCATTTACAATCACATATTGGTAATCATAAATTCCTCTTTTGATATTTACAATAAGCGAGTAATAATTGCCCGAACTTTCCATTTTATATTTTTCATCAATTTTCCAATTATTGAAACTTCCTATCACATAAACATCGCCTTGAGCTGGAGAGGGAAGAGTTAGTTCAAATCGGTAATCGAGGTATTCATTGTAGATATCGTCAGAAGAATAAAATTTCATTCCGCCATTATAATCGGTTCCGCCGTAAGAGAATTTTCTTGTCACATCAATCCCATTGAATGAAGTTAACAATTGATCATTGGGATATTTTCTGAAGTCGGTTAAATCTAATTGTCTGTATTCATTTCCAGGCAAAAGGTCACGTTTTATATATTGTTTTACATTCGATTGAAGATATCTCCCATACTCGAATTTAGATTTCTTATTGAAGTTCACAATGTTTGAAAAGAAAAATTTTTGGTTTTGAACAATTTCGATTTCGTTCTGTCTGAATGTATCATACGGTTTTGGAATTTCAACATTCACTGTAATTCTATCGCGTCGATTAAATTCCATAATATCGGATAAAATATCATCAATAACTTCTTTTGAGTAGAAAGCCGAGAAGGGGAATTTTTGATAAACTACAATAAAATATCCTTCACCATAAACATTGTTTTCATTGTTGAATTCAGTAATTAAAAATTTGTATTTGCCTGAAAATGGAAAAGTAACTTGTCGTCGATTATCAGGGAAGATTTGTTGAAATGAATAATTGTAGCTTTTAACTCCGTTTGGTGCAAGTGTGTACTGCAAGTTGTAAAATCGATCCTTACCAAAATTTGTTAAAAAAAGATTGTCTACAGGGTTCCAATATTTATCGCAAAGCTTAAAAATAATCTGGAGATTTGGTTTCAGTGTAGATTTGACATCAAATTCTATTACAATGAAATCGTTGCTTGTATCTTCGATCCCGTTACTATCAAAATCATTATAGATAATGATTGGTGGAAGGATCTCGTTTTTAATTGAGTAAGTTCGTAATCCTTTAATTTCTAAAATATTTTGAGCAAAGGAAAAATTAATTAATGCGATGAAAATTACTAGAAATTTCATTGTTCTTTTTGTAATGGATGGAAGATATCAATGCATTTTATACTTTCGAATGGTACGAATGATTCAACGACTCGGTTTTCATATTTACTTGTGATCATTAGTCCGTCATCGTAAACACCGGTTAGTTTTCCAGCTTTGAACACAATTTCGTAAAATGGCTCTTCCATTTTTGAAGTCTGGACAACGCCATAATATTCTTTCATTATAATGTTAACTTCAAAACCTAAATATTTTTCCCAGTTTAATTTCATTGATTTGGCTCCTTTCATTCATAGAGTGATTTTAATCTTTTTAAAAATTCTTCCCTGTCATTGCATGGATAGTTTTTATTAAGAAAATTTTCAAAGTCAAATGCCATTCCAGCGTTGTTAATATTTGTATATAAGCAAGCTAATAATCTTTGCAGATCCTGTTTCGTGGTTTTTTCTTCACAATTGAGATTACTTTTTAGATTATAGATTTCATCAACAAGATAATCTATTTCAGCTTCAAATTCTTCAAATGAATTTTCGTTATCATATTCGAGCAGGCAGTCATTTAAATAGTAAAAAGAAAATGGTAATTCATCCCTCGATGAAGGAAAAGCTTTTTCAATTTCGTGGTCGTAAATTTTAATGAAATAATTTGCATCCAGATCAAACTGGTAAAATTCAGGATAATACTTATCGAGGTAAATTGAATCGCACAATCGAAAATCTTTTTCAAAAGAATAAACATAAAGTGTGTTTAGAGTATCTTTTTCTTTGATTTGACCGGAAACAACAATCATCTCATCTTCGGGTTGAGTGTCGAGATTGTAGAAATAGAGTTTTATGAATGGAAAAGATTTTTTATAGATGATTTTCTTCTGTTTTGAAACTTGAAGAATAAATTTACTCTCGCCAGATTTTGTCAAAGATATGTTGAAATTTTTAATTGAGTTTTTGAATATTTCCTGAGCAAAAGTTTGCCCAAATAGAAATATTAAAATCAGAAAAAATTTAAGCTTCATCTTTTACAGCTTTATGTTCTTTATACCAATTTTTGATGTACTCAGCAATTTCAGTTGTTGGAGTTCCTGGTGTAAATAATTCACCCACGCCCATCTCTTTCAATTTTTGAATATCTTCTTTTGGAATAATTCCACCACCAGTTAACAAAACATCATCTAACCCTTTTTCTTTCATTAACCTCAAAACTTTAGGGAAGATTGTCATATGAGCGCCGCTCAGGATACTAATTCCAATCACATCAACATCTTCCTGTAATGCCGCTTCCACAATCATTTCAGGAGTCTGACGAAGACCTGTGTAGATTACTTCCATTCCAGCATCACGAAGTGCAGCAGCAATTACTTTTGCACCTCTATCGTGTCCATCGAGTCCAGCTTTAGCAATCAAGACACGAATTTTTCTTTCCATAAAACCTCCGATTAATTTTTAATTTTTTCACGAATTAAATTTCCATAAAGTTGCATCTCTTGAGCTTTGTAAGATTTTGGATGTGGTCGAAACTTAACCCCATCATTTATAAATCTAGGAACGATATGAAAATGACAATGCATTATCGCCTGACCAGCAAATCTTCCATTGTTTGTAAAAATATTGTAACCGTGTGGCTTCAAGCTTTCTAGGATTGCATTTGTAACTTTTAAAGTAACTAATAAAAGTTCTTGAGAAATTTCGAAGGGTATTTCATGAAATTTTTTGTAATGTTCTTTGGGAATGATTAGAGTATGACCATAATTGATTGGATTAATATCTAAAAATGCAATGACTTTTTCTGTTTCAAAAATTATCTCAGCTGGAGCTTCTTTTGCCGCTATTTTACAAAATATGCAATCATTCATATTTCTAATGAAAATTAGCTAAAACTAAAAAATTAGACAACAAGGTTTTGTTTTTCTGATTTATCAAGTTTCAAGAATTTTAGAGAAAATTTTAATGAAAGGATATGTGCTTTATGATAGTCAAGTTTCTAAAAAATTTTACCAAACAATGTTTATTCAATTTATTAAATTAAAGACGAAAAGTTTTAATTAAAGGTGAAGCAATGAAAAAGTTAATTATTCTTTTTTCTTTCTCAATTTTTGTATTGAATTCCTGCCGGGAAAATACGACCGAAACACAGCTTCCAGAAATTCCACCCGATCCAGCTGGTTCGGTTCCTCAAGTTGTGAAGAATAATGTCGTTCCGTCGGGGAGATTTTATACAGTTGAACTCGAAAGAAGAAGATTAAATTTAAGCGGTGTTGTAATTAATAATTATGGAGTTGATTTGTTTGGGACTGGTGATCCTGATCAAAATATCTGGGTTGAAGTTGATAGTGTTAACAAGGGAATTCTTGTGAAAAGAGTAAGTCCTCAAAATAGATTGAAAGCTGACATTGTTTTTTGTGTTGATGTTTCCGGAAGTATGAACGATGCGATTGTAGATTCGATTACAAACACAATCGCTGCATTTTCAGATTATATTTATCGATATGGAATAGATGCAAGATTTGGTGGGGTTGGATTTGTTGGAGATATTAGAGGAGTTAAACTGTTAACTGATGATGTTGCAAATTTCAGAAACTGGGTAAGAGCAAAAAGATTTATAGATACTTCGACTCAAGTTCTATTTCCACAGTTTGGTTCATCGTCATTAAATGAAAATCCGGTTTCGGCAATTCGTTATGCTGATAGTTTATTCAATTGGCGTTTAGATGCTCAAAAAGTTTTTGTTGTTTTTACAGATGTTCCTGTTAAACCAAGTTCGAGAGATGATTGGTCGGTAAGTTGGGTTAGAAATAATCTTCGTGGGAAGGGAATTGTCCATGTAGTTTTTGCAAATGATACTTCGAAATTTACAAATCTCTGGTCAACACCAAATTTATCCAATCAAAATCCAAAAGAACTTGCAACGGTAACTGGTGGAACATATAAAATTTATCCGGATGGTTATAACTTAAATTTACTTTATCTACCACTTGTTCAATCTCTTATTTACAGTCACTCGATAGATTTTTTGACAACTACAGGGAAGAAAAAAATTAAAGTGGTTGTTTCTATATCTCAAAATTATGATGGTAAATCTGAGTTTGAAGTTGAGTTTTAAGTTTAGAGAAATTTCGTAAAAAATATAAAAGCTGCTACTCAAAAAGTTTTTAAACATGTGTTTTAGAGTAGCAGCTCAGGGTTGAGCATGAATATTATTTTTTCTCAATCAGCTCGATCTTATCAATTAAATTCAATTCTGCTTCATTTACACTTTTCATTAAATCAATCCAACTCGTCTGGAAATATTGATTGATCTCATCTATAACTTTATTAAGCGATTCGGAGAAATCTTTGTAAGACAATTCAAACATTTGTGAAGGTTTATCATAACTCGAGAGCAAATAATTTTGAGTTTGATAAAGTTTTGATGTCAATTTATTTGGATCAGATTGTATTCCTTTTGCATCAATGAAAAAGAATTTTTCAGCCAGTGTTCTAATTGAGTCTTTTTGAGCTTTTAGTTTTTTCTTTAATTCGTCGATCTTTTCAGATTTATTATCAGCGATCTTTTCTGAAATTAAATTAATATTTCGTTCGGCATTTTTAAGATTTGTAATTGCTCTACTCATCAATTCCGTTTTTGCATATAATCTGTTTAGTGCATCTTCCCGTAATCTTAAATCTTCAAGTGAAATTTTGATTCTTGGATCTGGCAATACATTAACGAAAGTCGAATCAGAAAAATTCTTATAAGAAATTTTAACTAAGTATTTCCCCGGCAAAACTTCTGCACCAGATGGTTCTAAGTCTTCAACTGCTCTACTTTCTTCCCATCGTGGGATTCTTATTCCTTTTCTATCCAGATTCCAGTAAGTTCTATTCAGTCCATCTTTTGCATTTACATTTAATGTTCGAATCAAATTTCCCTTTTCATCAAAAATTTCAATTTTAATTTTTCCTGATTTTTGTTGTTGTGTTTCCGTTTCTAGTTTTTCTGATTGATTGGCATTTGATCCGGATGCAGTGTCGAGTTTAACTTGAAAAGTAATCATTGCACCTGCGGGTAAATTTTCTCCAAAAAATTCTGCATGACCTGGAAAACGAGCACCTTTTGGAGATGAGTATTCTATTAAATACGCATTGGGAATGTTGAAGAGTTTAAGTACTTTATCAAAAAATTTATTGCCTTCTTTAGCAATTTCTCTAAGTGGTGCAATGTTATCAATAATGTAAATCGATCTTCCAAAGGTTCCAATCACTAAATCATTTTCGCGTGGATGAATTATCAAATCGGTTGTTGAGACAGTGGGAAAATCACTTTTCCATTTTGTCCAGTTTTTACCAAAATCAGTACTGACATAAAGTCCGAATTCAGTTCCTAAGAAAATCAAATTTGGCTCAACAAAATCCTGAACTACGGATAAACAGTAACCATAAACTTTCTTTTCATCAGCGAGTCTTGTCCAGCTTTTGCCAAAGTTTGATGTGTAGTAGAGATAAGGTGTCCAATCATTTCGTCGATGATTATCAAAAACAACAAACGCTTCTGCTTCGTTATATCTCGATGGATAAATTTGTGGGATCCACGTTCCTTTCGGAACGCCTTTAATATTTTCAACGACATTTTTCCAGGTTTTACCACCATCTGTAGTCAGTTGAAGATTTCCATCATCAGTGCCGACCCAAATCACACCTTGTTTAACTGGACTTGGTGCAATTGAAACAATTGTGCAATAATTTTCAGCTGAAGTTACATCAGGAGTAAGTCCACCACTTTGTCTTTGTTTTTGTTTGGTTGTATCGTTTGTTGTTAAGTCGGGAGAAATAATTTCCCAGGAATCCCCTTTGTTTGTACTTTTATGGAGGAATTGACTTCCATAGTAGATTGTAGAATTATCAAATGGATCTTGAGCAAGAGCAGCATTCCAGTTAAATCTTAGTTCAATTCCATCAGGATGAACCGGTCTTATTGATTTTTGAATTCCAGTTTTTGAATCGTATCTGAAAAGATTACCACCCTGCGACATAGCGTAACCAAATCTGCTATCATCGGGGTCGGGTAAAACATCAAATCCATCGCCAAAGCCGACTTCTTGCCAATCGAAATTAGAAATTCCCTGATAATTAAAAACTCTGCTCGGACCTCTCCACGATCCATTATCCTGAAGTCCGCCATAAACATTGTATGGAAAATCATTATCAACATTTATATGATAAAATTGTGCGACTGGAAGATTTTCAACAAATCTCCAGGTTTTACCACGATCGTAAGATATAGCAAGTCCGCCATCGTTTCCATCAATTAAGAAATTAGGATTTTCTGGATGAATATAAAATGCGTGATGATCTGGATGAATTTTTGAGATTAAAAGATTGAAGGATTTACCTCCGTCTTCACTTACTGAAACTTGAGTGTAAATGTTATAAACTCTGTTTTCATTTTTTGGATCGACATAGATTTCTGCATAATAGAAAGGTCGATCTCCAATATTTTTATCACTTACTTTAAACCATTTGAACCCGCCGTCAGTTGATTTATGTAGTGCATTAACTTTTGCTTCGATCAGTGCATAAACTATTTCAGGATTGCTTCTTGCAATTGCAACTCCAATCCTTCCGAGTTCACCAGAAGGTAATCCATCTTTATAAGAAAGCTTTTTCCAAGAATTTCCACCATCAAAAGTTACATAAAGTCCGCTTCCTTTACCGCCCGAAGTAAAGAACCAGGGCTCTCGTCTGAATTCCCACATTGCTGCAAAAAGTTTATTTGGGTTTGAAGGATCCATTACAAGATCAGCAATTCCTGTTCGTTCATTTACATAAAGAATTTTATTCCAGGTTTTTCCTCCATCAGTTGTTTTAAAAACACCTCTTTCTTCAGAGTCACCAAAGGCAGAACCCTGAACGCCAACATAAACAACATCCGAATTTCTTGGATCAATAATGATTCTATGAATGTTTCGTGAATTTTCTAATCCGAGGTATATCCAGGTCTTTCCACCATCTAAAGATTTGTAAACTCCATTTCCACTGTTTTGACTGTTCCTTGGATTACCTTCTCCTGTACCGACCCAGATGATATCTGGAATATTTTGATCAATAGCAATTGCACCAATTGATGCAGCTTTCAATGTATCGAAGATGGGAGTCCAACTTACTCCACCACTTGTAGTTTTCCATAATCCACCAGATGCAGTTCCAACATAAATTACTGATGGATTTTTTTGAACTACATCAATTGCAGTAACTCTTCCACTCATTCCTGCAGGTCCAATTGCTCGCGCTTTTAGTCCTTCAAGTTTGTTCATATCAAGCTGCTGATTAAAAGCAGCTGTGAATGAAATTAGAAGAAGAAAAATTACAAGATTCGAGATTTTTTTGATCATATTTTTTACGCTCACTTTTTTGTTTGTTTTAATAATTTAATATAAAAAATTGAACTGAAAAGTATTTAAGTGTTTTCGGTAAGTGTTTATTAGAGATTGCGATTGCTTGCAAAGAAAGTTAGAAAAGAAGTGAATCAAAAAGTAATTTGATTTTGATTTTATTTAATGTTTTGGTTCTATACACCAACTCTAATTGTTCTCAATTTCTTCATCAATAGTAATTTTATCTTTTGTAAATTTGTTTTAAAATTTGTCAGTCAATCTATGGAAGAAGAAACTCAATCATACCAAATAAAAAGAAATCTGGAGATAAATCCATCTGAAAAATTTTTGATGGGTGTTTGTTCTGCTTTTGGCAATTTTATAAATGTCAATCCTGTAGTTATCCGAATAGTCGTTTTGATTGCTTTTTATTTGCTCGGGCAGTCGATTATTTTGATTTATTCGGCATTTGGTATGTTATTGCCAGTCAGGGAAAACCTAAAAGAGGAAGTTCGAGCAAATTCAAATAAAATTACTTTAAACATTTTATTCATTTCAGGAATTATTTTGTTTATTCTTCTTTTTAATGAATTGATTTCGATTAAAGATATTTTTGAAACCCTGTCACAAAAAATCGATGCTTTTAGTTTTTTAGTTTTCAGTATTGCGTTATTAATAAACAATCATTATAAAGTGGAATTAAAGATGCAGGAAGAAAAAACTAAGCAATTAAGAAAGTCTGATAAAAAAATTATCTATGGAATTTGCGCAGGATTTGCTGAGCTTCTGAAAGTTAATCCAAATTTAATTCGATTAATCGGGATTATATTTTTCTTTTCAACTTTTGGGTTAGCTGCAATAGTTTATTTTGTGTTGAACTTTGTAATTCCATCAAAATCAGAATGAGTTTAAAAATGAACAAGGCTTTCCCGCTTCAATTTAACCTGAGTATTGGTGGAATAATTTCGAGTATTATCTGGATCTTAGCAAAGTTCGGTTTGTTTCAGTTGTCAATCTACGAATGGATAAGTGTGAGTCTCTTAATTTTTAGCTTAGCAATGTTTTTATATTTTTTAATTGAAATGAACGATAAATATCTTCTGCTTTCAATTAGCTTGTTTTTAGTTTCGATTGTCTTCTTGGTTTATTTCTTTGAGAGTTCAGGATTAAACAATCGATTTAATTTTAGTTTTGATTTTTTTTATTACGCTTTAGCTTTCTCGTTGATTACATTTTTCATTATAAAATCTTTTTTTTCTGATCATAAGATTAATCTTTTTGTTTCTTTTGTTCTTTTATTTTTTACATTGATTCTAATCTGGCTATTTCAGAATTATTCTTTCTCTATTAAATCGTCACGAGCTTTTTTAATCAGTTCAAAATCAAAAGAAATCTTGAGCTATCTAACTAACATTTGTTTGATTTTATTAATTTCCTTTCCCATTAAAGACATTATTTCAGAGATTAAAAATACGAAGAGGGAATGATTTCATTTTTATTTGATCGAATTGGCAGAGCAATCTTAAGTTTTCTCGATGAATTTGGAGAGATAAGCATTTTATTTTTCAAAATTCACTCGCACCTGAACAGAGTTATTAGAGATAGAAGATTAATTTTAAGACAGATGGAACATATTGGCGTTGATTCAATCCCACTTGTAATCGTCATTGCGATTTTTACTGGTGCAGTTTCAGCCTGGCAGGCAGCTTATCAATTAAAAGGGCTTGCACCGCTTTCTTTTATTGGCGGTGCGACTGTTAGAGCAGTAATAACAGAACTCGGACCAGTTTTAACTGGGATCGTAATTGCGGGTAGAGTTGGTGCATCGATTGCTGCTGAACTTGGAACGATGAAAGTTACAGAACAAATCGATGCACTCGAAGCAATGTCAATTAATCCAATCCGTTATCTTGCAATGCCGAGATATCTTGCTTCTTTAATTATGATGCCTTTGCTTGTGATTTTTGCCAATGTAATTGCAACTTTTGGTTCTTTCATTGTGTCGAACTTTTTTCTTGATATTTCGCCGAATGTTTACATTGAATCAGTGAGGAGTTTTTTCCAGATACAGGATTTTATCTATGGAATTGTAAAAGCAATTTTTTTTGGAGCAGTTACATCTTTGATTGGATGTCACATTGGTTTTAAGACAGAAGGTGGTGCAGAAGGAGTTGGACTTGCAACAATTCGTTCATTTGTAATTTCTGCAGCTTCAATTTTGATTCTGGATTATATTCTCTGGAATCTTTTCTTTTAAGTTCTTGAAGAGGGAAATAGGCAATTTGAATAACATTGAAGTTAGATAGAAGCTTTTTTACATTAATTTTTAATTTTTGATTAAAAATGAGAGCATTACTAAGACTTAGAAAATATTTCGTTCGATACAAAAGCAAAATCTATTTGGGTTTTCTTTTTATTCTACTTTCGAACATTACAAGCGTTTATGTTCCGCTTTTAATTCGTGATGGAATTGACGATTTGCGTCAACATATCGAAACTCCTGCTCTGCTCAAATATGCATTAATGATTGTGGGAGTTACTTTTATTAGTGGAGTTTTTCGATTTTTAATTCGTCAAACAATAATTGTTACATCACGAAAAATTGAGTTCGATCTGAGAAACGATTTGTGGGAACATCTTCAAAAACTTTCATTGAGATTTTATCAGAATACAAAAACTGGCGACATAATGGCTCACGCAACTAATGATATTAATGCTGTGAGAAATTTTGTTGGTCCTGCAGTAATGTATTCGATCGATACTTTTACATTGTTTGTTTTTACACTTGCTTTAATGATTTCAATTGATTTAAAGCTCTCACTTCTATCTTTGATTCCATTCCCGTTGATGTCAATTTTCGTCTATTATTTTGGGAAAAAGATTCACATTTTGTTTACGAAAATTCAGGAACATTTTTCGGTTTTGACATCAAAAGCACAGGAAAATCTCACAGGCATTAGAATTATAAAAGCATATGTCAGAGAAGATGCAGAAATCAATCATTTTAAAAAATTAAGTTATGAGTATTTCAAAAAGAACTTAAATAAGATAAAAATTGATTCTCTCTTTCATCCTGTTCTTCTATTTGTCATTGGAAGCTCGATCATTTTAATAATGTGGTATGGAGGATTAAAAGTAATTGATGGTGAACTGACACTTGGTGATCTCACAGCGTTTGTTTTATATATGGGATATTTAATCTGGCCAGCAATTGCTTTTGGCTGGATTACCAATCTTACTCAGCAAGCCTCAGCATCTCAAAAAAGATTAAATGCCCTTTTTGCAATCGAACCGGAGATTAAAGACACAGAACAAACAAATTTCTCTATCACAAATCTTGAAGGCACAATTGAATTTAAAAATGTTTCTTTTAGATACAGAGAAAATCTTCCATTTGTTTTGAATAGTATCAATCTTAAAATTCCTGCTGGTTCAACTTATGCAATTATTGGTCACACTGGTTGCGGAAAAACTACATTAATTAATCTTATTCTAAGATTTTATGATGCAACTGAAGGCGAAATTTTGATCGATGGACATAATGTTAAAAAGATACCATTAAAAGTTTTGAGGAAAGAAACTTCTTATGTACCACAAGAAACATTTCTATTCTCTGATACATTGAAAAACAACATTGCTTATGGTTTGATCGATTTACCTGATGATATAATCAACCAAAGAGTTAATGAAGCTGTTAGAATTGCACATCTGATCCCAGATATTGAATCATTCCCCAATGGACTTGAAACGATAATCGGGGAAAGAGGAATTACATTATCAGGTGGACAAAAGCAGAGAACTTCAATTGCAAGAGCCGTTGCAAAAGGGGGAAAGATTTTAATTCTTGATGATTGTCTTTCTGCTGTTGATACTAACACTGAAGAAATTATTTTGAGAAATCTTAAAGAATTTATGAAGGGCAGAACTTCAATTATTATAAGTCACAGAATTTCAACCGTTAAAGATGCAGATCAGATTATTGTGATTGATAACGGGACTATTGCCGAACAGGGAACTCACGAAGAGCTACTTGAGCT
>JBNAWO010000075.1:0-2765 GCA_049699815.1 Ignavibacteria bacterium
GTTTTATAGAAACACCTTGAATATCTTCATATTCTGCATCTAAGATTGAAAATGTATTGCCTGCTAAAGAAGGAAGGGCAATGGGTATGCTTTTATATCTATAATCCTGTAAGCCAACATTTTTGAAATCAGGCGCTGAAGCATCTTCAAATAATGGAAGTATTCGATTTTGTTCATCTTTAAAGTGATTATCTGAAATATATTTTGGTATAAACTCAAAAGTAACCCCTTTCTCTGAGGAAAGAATCAAATTCACATCCTGAGCATTAACAATGCTCGTAAATAAAATAAAGGAAGTTATAATTGCAAATAATTTCTTCATAACAAAAAACCGACTGTTTATTTTATAATAAACACTCGGTAAGCCTATATAGATTTCTTTACAAGTTTTCATTTTTAAGTTCCTTATTTTATTAAGTCTGTAAAGAAATCTATATAGTCAACTCCTTCTTTTTGATACAAATATAATTTAATTAAAAAACAATTGTCAAGTTATAAGCCAAGTAAGTCTTTTCTTTTTTTCATTGCTTCTATGCAGAAAGCAATGTGCTCTTCCAGCGTTACACCGAGTTCCTCTGCACCTTTATAAATATCTTCACGACTAACATTTCTTGCAAAAGCTTTGTCTTTTAATTTTTTTGTAACCGATTTTAGTTCAACCTCATCGATTGTTTTGTTAGGTCGAACATAAGTCACGGCGGTAATAAATCCAGCGAGTTCATCACAAGCAAAAAGTGTTTTTGCAAGCAAAGTATCTCTCTCAACATTTGTGTAAGAAGCATGCCCAAGAATTGCTTTAATGATTTTCTCGTCAACTCCTTTTTGTCTTAAAATTTCACTCCCTTTCAAAGGATGATCTGGAGCGTTTGGATACATTTCGTAATCAAAATCGTGTAATATTCCTGTGACGCTGTATTCATTCACATCTTCACCAAATTTTTCGGCATAAGCGACCATACAAGCTTCAACTGCAAAAGCATGTTTTCTTAATGCATCGCTTTTTGTGTATTCAAAAAGTAATTGAATGGCTTCGTCTCTTGTCATTTCGATTTCCGTTTATTGGTTTTAAATGCAGATGGACAGATGTCGTTCAAAAAACAAATCTCACACTTAGGCTTTTTTGCCTGACAGATTAATCTTCCATGAGTTGCAATTCTGTGAGAGGTGATAACCCACTCATCTTCTGGAATAATTTTTTTCAATTGTTCTTCGATCTTATCAGGATTTTCTTCTTTAACAAAGTGAAAAATGTTTGAAAGTCTTTTAACATGAGTATCGACTGCAATTGCTGGAATTCCAAAAGCATTGCCAAGAACGACTGATGCAGTTTTTCTTCCTATACCTGGTATTTTTGTCATCTCATCAATGTTAGCTGGAATTTTACCATTGTATTTTTCTACCAATGCCTGGCAACAAGCTTTTATTGCTTTTGCTTTTTGTTTATAAAATCCTGTTGAAAAAATGTCTTTTTCCAGCTCTTCATTTGAAACTTTCAAATAATCTTCTGGCTTCCTGTATTTTTTGAAAAGAGTTTCTGTAACTATGTTCACTCTATCATCAGTGCATTGAGCACTTAAGATGGTTGCAATTAACAATTCAAAAGGATTTTTAAATTTCAATTTTATTTTTGCGTCGGGGTAATGTTTGCGAAGGCGGTCTAAGATTTCCTGATTTCTTTTTTCGTCAAAGTATTTTGTCATTGACTTAGTAGAAGGTTGAAAAGATCAATTATAATATATCAAATTTTGTAGCGCGTGCGGGATTCGAACCCGCGATCTCCGCCTTGAGAGGGCGGCGTCCTAAACCACTAGACGAACGCGCCAATTTCAAAATTTTGTTGTGCAATTTAGAAAAAAGAAAATTCAATTTAAATCATTTCGTTTTTATAGCCTCTAATCTATTTTTTATATTGCAAAAAAATTTTCACAAATGGAGATTATATGCACTTAATTCTCTTCGGCCCACCAGGCGCCGGAAAAGGTACACAAGCTAAAATCTTGTCTGAAAAATTTAATATACCTCATATTTCAACTGGCGATATGTTAAGAGAGGCTGTTGCAAATCAGACTGAACTTGGAATGAAAGCTAAATCGATTATGGAATCGGGACAACTTGTTCCTGACCATATTATGATTGGAATAATTAAAGAGACTTTGACCTCAAACAAGTGCAAAAATGGATTTATACTTGATGGATTTCCACGAACTGTTGATCAGGCAAAGGCACTTGATGAATTATTCAAAGAAATGAACATCAATGATGTTGTCATTTTAGATTTTAATATCGATGAAGAAGAAATTATCAAGCGCGTAACAAATCGTCGTCAATGTCGCAATTGTGGATCACTCTTCAATTTACTTTATGATAAGCTTGACAATACCTGCCCTGTTTGTGGAGCTTCTGGTACAATTTATCAAAGGGATGATGATAAAGAAGAAGTCATTCGTAAAAGAATCAAAGTTTATAAAGAATCAACTTTACCTGTAAAAAATTATTACAAAGAACAAAATGCCTGTTTTATTTCAATTGATGGTTATGGAGAGATAGATCAAATTACAAAGACAATTTTGGAGAAATTAGAAAAGATTAAAGTTCATTGATTTGGATAGGAATAAATTTCTCACTTTGAAGTTTCAATACTCGGGCAGGATATTTTTTGACAAGTTCATAATTATGAGTTGCGACTAAAACCGCGGTTCCACGAGCATTATTTCTTCAGCATGCTTACAATCCAGTTGACTGGTATCCTTGGTCTGAAGAAGCTT
>JBNAWO010000075.1:2775-12132 GCA_049699815.1 Ignavibacteria bacterium
GTTCATCTGCAAGGATCAAAATTGGATCATTAATTATTGCGCGAGCAATTACAACTCGTTGTTGTTCACCTCCAGAAAGTTCGGTTGGATATGAATTTCTTCGGTGACTTAATCCGACAAGCGACAATGCATTGAAAATTTTTCTTTTCACTTCTCTTTTTGGTGAATTGACAGAATGGAGAACAAAAGCAAGATTTTCTTCAATTGTTCTATCATTCAATAAACGAAAATCTTGAAAAATGATTCCAAGTTTTCGTCTTAACAATGGAATATATCTCTCCTTCATAAAGAGAGAGTTAAATTCACCGATTGCAACCGCCCCTTTTTTCGGTTTTAAATCCATATAAATTAATTTCAGAACAGTAGTTTTCCCTGAGCCACTTGGTCCAATTAAATAAAGAAATTCTCCACTATCCATCAAAAGTGATGCGGCATTTAAGATTGAATGCCCATTGTAATCGAAATAAACATCCTCAAAGGAAAGAATCATTTTATCTTGTTCCTTGCCTTAAAAATTTTTACAGCAAATTTAATAGCCTCAAGCATGCTTCGATGGTCAGCAAGATTTTTCCCTGCAAGATTAAAAGCAGTTCCATGATCAGGACTTGTTCTAATAATTGGTAAGCCTGCTGTGAAGTTAACTCCGTTATTGAAATTCAATAATTTGAATGGAATTAAAACCTGATCGTGATACATTCCGAAAACACAATCGTAATTTTTGTATTCTTTTCTTCCGAAAAATCCGTCTGGTGGAAATGGGCCATAAATTCCAAATTTATTCCCACTAAGTTTTTTAATCGCTGGTAGAATAACTTCTGTTTCTTCAATACCAATCAAATCTGATTCACCAGCATGAGGATTTAAACCAAGAACCGCAATTTTGGGACTTTTAATTCCAAAATCCTGGATTAAAGTTTTTCTGACGATAGAAATTTTATTTTCGATAAGCTCTTGTGAGAGAACTTTTGGAACTTCCTTGATTGGAATATGAATTGTTGCAAGTCCAGCATAAAAAGAATTTGATAGAAACATCATCACAAAATTTTTAGTCTTAAAATGATTCGCATAGATTTCGGTATGCCCGGGAAATTTAGAACCAGCCTTTGCAATAGCTTCTTTAGAAATCGGTGCAGTCACAACAACATCAATTATTTTTTCATCAAACAAATTCAAACTTTCTTCAATCGCTTTCAGAGAAATTTTCCCTGAAACAACCGTAGGTGAACCAGGATTTTGAGAATATTTTCCTAAATCAACAAACTCGATATTTGAATAGTCTTCTAATTTATATTTAGAAATAAGACTAAGCCAAATGTTTTTTGGACCAATGAGAAAAAACTTATAATCACCTCTTAAATTTTTTATTGCCCTAATAGTAATTTCAGGGCCAATTCCGTTTATATCTCCGCAGGTAATTCCTATTTTAATCATTGTTGTAAAATGTAATTCCCATTTTTGTTTTCATCAAAGAATATGAATTTTAAGCCACGAGTGGAATTATAAGTCCACACCTCGATTGCTCTTCCGTCCTGTGAAAAACTTCTTTCAACTGAATCTGGTGGACCATAAATTAAATAGATTTTTCCTCGATCAGTCAAAACCCCATCGGGTTGAGAGACACTTCGAAATTCATTTGATGCATAATCAGCTCTTTTATAAAACTCTGCCATTAATTCATTAAATGGGGTAGATGGAGTAGGATCGAGTTTTTTCCAAAGTGAATAAAATTTTCTTTGTCTCTCTTTTGGATTATTGAAAGTTTTATCAAGATTTTCTTCCTTCTCAAACAGATATTTCAAAACTTTTATTGCCTTCTCTGGATTCTTAAGATAGTCTGGTTTATTTAACCAACGAACGAAAAAAACTTTTGTCTTTGCTGAATCCGAATAAATTAATTGATACTCTCCTTCAATTAAATCAAGTGTATCGATAGAATATATTGAATATCTAAATCCTGTATTGAACTTTTCTGTTAATTTATAATTGAAAAAATCATCTTTAATAAAAATGTTTGAAAATTCATCCCTGTCTGGAAGTACAAGTAAATATCTTTCTGTACCAAAAGGAATGAAATTATAAAACCTGTTTTTTAAACTCTCAGAATTAATTAAGTTCAAATCACTTTCTTTAATGAAAATTGGTTCAAAAGCTGCGGGATTATCTAAATCAATTTCAAAATTTTTAACAGCAATTTCTTTGTTTCTTATTTCATCGAACAAACTTAAAGTTGCCTTGAATCTCTTATTTGGAACTTCCAATGAGAAATTGCTTGTGTAATAAATTTCTTTTGAGATCGTTTGATTAAAATCAGTACTTTTAATAATAACTTCATCAACATTTCTAATTGGCGAAAGAGCATCAAAACTTGACAATTCTAAAATTACTTTGACCTTAGCTTTAAATGTATCGTATGGAGTTTTTTCGAATAATAAGAGGTCATATCTTATGTGATAACTAAAGATTAAGTTTTCATCATATTGTACAGGATTCAACCATATTGAATAAAAAAATCTTTCGTCAAATCGATTAAGACCATAATCCTTTTCATCTGTTGAGAATCTCCCCATTTTCTGAGAGAAGATTGATCCAACAAATACTAAAAAAACTAAAACGATTAATTTTATGCTTTTCATTTTATCAGTACTGCTTTTATAAATTTATATTCATCATTGTTTTTTAATTTAATGTAATAAATGCCGGAACTCAAGTTTGAAGCATCCCATTCTAATTCATAAGATCCTGAAGTAAAATAATTTTCAGCAATTGTCTCAGTAACTCTTCCGAGCATATCATATATTTTTATTGATACAAATGAATTTTCTTTAAGAGTAAATTTAATTTTTGTTTTGGAGTTAAATGGATTTGGGAAGTTTTGATACAATTCAAAATCTTCTGGTTTGAACTCAGCTTCCTGAATCGAAGTTTGTAAACCGAAATAATTTAAGATAGCTGACATTAAATTTTTCCGATTCGTTTCTCCAATAATTGTTTCAAAAGGAAAGCCGATGTAAACAATATAGCAGGGTTTTATCCCCTCAGGGACTAAACCTTTGTAACCAATTCCTGCGACTTTGTTATTTGCATATTTCAATAAAACCTGACTTCCATTTATCGTATCAATTTCATCTGGATAATCTTCATTATATGGTGAACCGTAGGAAACAAGTCCGTAATTAAAACTCAATCCTCTAAATACTGAATTAGTATCACCATAAACACTCAAACTTCCTGAATTATCAGCTACATATTTTGCCCTTAGATAATTTGTGTAAAAGTCTCTATCAGCAGTTGAGCCATTTTCAAATAAATCGTAACCAATTTCAGAACCGGTTACAAAAAGTTTTCCGCCATTTCTTAAAAAAGTCTTTAGAAGGTTTTGCTCATTTGAATTAAAAGTTTCATCTGCAATTGATTCATCGCCAAGAAACCAGATAAGCGCATCATATTTTGATAAGTTTACTAAACCACTCTCAACTGCACTTGCTGATGCCGATTCGAAATCTGAATCGAAACTTGATCCATAATAATAAACAAAATCATGGTAAGATTGTTTATAACTTCCAGAAGTTCGTGTAAATCCATCGATAATTAAAATTTTTGGTCTACCTGAGTTAATTCTAATTCCATAAACATCACTTTGAATTCCAACATTTGCATTTGGAGAATTATCAACTGGATTGAGCTTGAAATAAATACCTTTATTCATCGTGTAATCATAAGTTCGTGAAGTCATTCCTGCTGTAATCACATTTTCGTTTTCTCGAAGAGTCCAGCTTGAATTATTAAACGAGAAATAAAGTCTATGTCCTTTTAAATCTGGAGTTGGATTTTCTCCCCAGTAAAGTGTGATTTTATTAGTTGTATCAGATATAATAGCTTTCAAATTTGTTTGAGCAGGAGGTATTAAATCAATACTTGTTTTATGGATTGGGACATAAACCGTATCAGCGTTTCCACGAGTATCGTAAGTGTAAACCATTACGATGTAATTTCCATCTGGAAGTTGATCGGCATCCCAGTAATTGTTTAATATCCTGCGAGTTTGATGAACATCTTCTGCACCATTGCCATTTGTGATTATATACACATGATTTGAAGTCGTAGCTTCTGGTTGATAATAATTGTAATTAACATAATCATTTAGTGGTTTAATATAATAACGATAACGAAGTGAATTGCTGGGTGGATTGTAAACTACTGTTTGTGTATCTGCCGATAAAATTTTATAACCAATTGCATAGCTGCCATTATTTGTTCCAGAACCTGAACCGCTCCAATTTGCTTCTTGAATATGGACAATGATGTCAACTCTCCCACCTACATAATTTGGTGAAAGTTGCGTTGAAGTTCCATCAACAAAAAATCTAACACTACGAATTGATGGTTTCCAGATATCGATCAGTGGAGTTAATCCACCATCAGGACGAATTGGATTTACTTCAAGTGAAGTATTACCTAAGTAATATTCAATCAAATGAACATGATCAATTGCTATCGTGGAGACAATATCACCAACATTAACAGTTTGTCCGACCGATTTGACAGGATTTGTATGATAGTAAGTAATGTCTTTGTTTTTTCCATCAATTACACTTCTAACTCTGATGTAGTTATCATAACCGGTTGGGTCACCCGAATACACTGTCATTACAGTACCAGGCAAAACAGCCAGCACTGGAGTTCCGGCCGGGGCGGGAATATCTACAGCATTGTGATAATGACCCGAAGCTGATGTACTTCGATATTCACAGAATGTCCCTGAAATTAATTTTGATTGATTAGTTGGAGACAATGGCCAGGGATAAGTAGTTAAATCCTGACCTTTAATTAAAGATGAAATTAATATTAGAAAAATGAAAAATTTAATTTTCAATTTTAACTGTTCATTGATTCGAGAAATTCTTTGTTGTTTTTGGTTCCTCTCATCTTATCAAGCAAGAATTCCATTGCTTCTACCGGAGTTAAGTCACTGAGAATCTTTCTGAGCAACCAAATTCTTGTAAGTACATCTTCTTTAATTAGTAACTCTTCTTTTCGAGTTCCTGAGCGATTGACATCAATTGCCGGGAAGATTCTACGATCGGCAAGATTTCTATCCAATACAATTTCCATATTACCCGTACCTTTGAATTCTTCAAAGATAACTTCATCCATACGACTTCCAGTATCAATCAAAGCAGTTGCGATAATTGTGAGACTTCCGCCTTCTTCTGTATTTCTTGCAGCACCAAAGAATCTTTTTGGTTTGTGAAGTGCATAAGCATCAACACCACCGGAGAGGATTTTACCAGAGTGTGGAATGACTGTATTGTTTGCACGAGCAAGTCTGGTAATACTATCAAGAAGAATTACAACATCGTTGCCCATTTCAACTAATCTTTTTGCTTTTTCAATTACAATGTCAGAAACCTGAACATGCCTTTCTGCAGGTTCATCAAAAGTTGATGAAATAACTTCTGCTTTTACTGTACGTTTCCAGTCAGTGACTTCTTCTGGTCTTTCATCAATTAAAAGCACGATTAATTTCACATCAGGATGATTTCTAGTGATTGAATTTGCAATTTTTTGAAGCAAAATTGTTTTTCCACTCTTTGGCGGAGAAACAATCAATCCACGTTGACCAAATCCAATCGGTGCAAGTAAATCAAGGACTCGCATTGAATATTCACCTGGAACAGTTTCTAATTGAATTTTCTTTTCAGGATAAAGTGGGGTGAGATTATCAAACAATCTTCTTTGCATTACTTTTTCTGGTTCTTCACCATTTACCGAAGTAACTTTGAGTAATGCAAAGAATCTTTCGCCATTCTTGGGTGGCCTAACCTGACCAGCTACTGTATCGCCAGTTCTCAAATTGAATTTTTTGATCTGAGAAGGTGAAACATAAATATCGTCTGGTGAAGACAGATAGTTATAATCAGGCGATCGTAAGAAACCATAACCATCAGGTAAAACTTCCAGCACCCCAGAACTGAAAGAATAACCTTCTTTTTCAGCTTGCTTCTCGAGGATTTTAAATATTAAATCTTGTTTTCGAAGATCAGAGTAATTCTCAATCTCAAGTTCTTTTGCAATTTTATTTAATTCAACAATTTTTTTACTCTTAAGTTCGGTGATATCCATCGCCATATTTTTTTACCTTTTATTTGTTAATACTTAAAACTATTGGAAAGAAACAACTATCCATTTGGAGATGCATAGATAATTCAATTTGTTTGAAAACTTTTCTGTGGGTCAATGTGGAAAATCTATATGCAAAATTAATTAATTGTTCTTTAATGTCAAGATGTCCTTTAAATTTTACTTTCGATGAATTCAATTGCTTCTCCTACTATAAAATTTGACCCAAAAACTGCTACTGTGTAATCCTCATCTTTTGATTGATTGATTGCCTGTTCTAATGCCAGTGCAACCGAAGTGAAAGTTTCAATATTTGATTTCTTAAATTTTGTCGAAAGTTCTTTTACATTCAGAGCTCTCTCTGTTTTTGCCTGACATAAGAAAATCTTTTCAAAAGAATCTTCAATCACACTGATTACATCATTAATTTCTTTGTCTTTCATTATTCCAAATACAGCAATTTTGGGTGTTTTTACAAGCTCATTCAAACTTAAAATGAAATTTTTAATTGCATCCGAGTTATGACTTGTATCCAAAATAATTTGTGGTTTAGTCTTGAGAACTTCAAATCTTCCTCTCAATTTAAATTTAAGATTCTTAAATCCGTTAGAAATTGGTTCAATCAATTTTTTATCCGGAAATAAAATCTCAATCGTTGCTATTGCCGTATTCAAATTATCAATTTGAAATTCGCCTATCATAGGAGAGACGATTTCATATTCATAACCTGAAATTTTTGAAAAGATTTTGACTTTCAAATTTTCAAGAGTTTGTTCAAGCTCTGAATGAGAATAATTTTCATCAACAAAAACAGTCGGAGATTTTTTTGATTCAGCAACTTCTCTAAAAATTATTTTTACATTCTCTTCATTTTTTGAAATAATGACAGGTACGCATTCCTTAATAATTCCGGCTTTTTCAAAAGCGATTTTTTCTATTGTTTCTCCTAAGAACTCACGATGATCCAAACCAATTTTAGTGATTACAGAAATTTCTGGCAATAAAACATTTGTCGAATCGAGACGACCGCCGAGTCCTGTTTCAATTACTCCATAATCAATTTTCTTTTCAGCAAAGTATTTGAATGCAATCGCTGTTGTAACTTCAAAAAAAGTTGGGTTTATTTTTTCAATTTCGGGTCTAAGAAAATTCACCATCTGAACAAGAAAGTCATCTTCAATGTCTTTACCATCGACTTTTATTCTTTCATTAAAACGAACCAGATGTGGTGAAGTATAAAGTCCAACTTTTAAATCCATTTCAGATAATATTGATGCAATAAAACTAGAAGTTGAGCCTTTTCCATTAGTTCCTGCAATGTGAATCGATTTAAATTGATTTTGTGGATTTCCCAGAAAATCGAGCAATTGATAAGTCTTTTCAAGTCCAAGTTTAATTCCAGTTTTTTGTAAAGAATAAAGATAATCGAGTGATTGATTATAGTTCATATTAACTTAACTGGAGAGAACCAATGATTTCATTCACATCTTTGTGATTAAACTTTTTCAAATAATCCTCAATTCCATTAATAACTTTGATTGGAGCCGAAGGGTCGACAAAATTGTGAGTTCCAATTTGAATTGCTTTAGCTCCAACTATCAAGAATTCAAGTGCATCTTCATAATTCGTAATTCCACCAATTCCAATTACAGGAATATTTACATTCTGAACAATTTCAAAAACTTTAGCAAGCGCCAGAGGGCGAATGGCTGGACCTGATAATCCACCAGTTATGTGACTTAACTTTGGTTTTTTTGAGTAAATATTGACAGCCATTCCAACAAAAGTATTTACTGCTGAAACTGCAGAAGCCCCCTCTTCTTTAGCAACTTTAGCAAATTCACTAATATAAGTTACATTTGGAGTAAGTTTAATAATTACAGGTTTTTTAGTTGAGGCAACAACTTTGTTTGTAATTTCACCAACTTTGTATAAGCTCCTTCCAAATTCTAATCCCCCCTCTTTAACATTTGGGCAGGAAACATTTATTTCAAATGCATCGATTCTTTCTTTATCAAGAATTCTTACACATTCAACATATTCTTCAACAGAGCTTGCAGCAATGTTCACAATTATTTTTGTATCGAGTTTATTTAAATGAGGAAGTTTTTCCACAATAAATTTTTCAACGCCGATATTGGCAAGTCCAATAGCATTCAACATTCCCGATGGAGTTTCAGCGATTCTTTTTGGTGGATTTCCTTTCCTTGGTTTTAAACTCAATGATTTTGTTATTATTCCGCCTAATTGATTCAAATCAAGAAAATCTGCTGATTCAATTCCATAACCAAATGTTCCGCTCGCAACAAGAACTGGATTTTTCAACTCAAGTTCGCCAATTTTTACTTTAAGATTGGTTTCGCTCATAATTTGATTTCTCTCGCATTAAATACTGGACCATCTTTACAAACAAGTTTATATCCCGAAGAGTCAGCCAATTCAATTGGGCAGCCCTGACAAATTCCAAATCCACACGCCATTGATTCTTCTGTCGAAACTTCACAATTAAGATCAAATTCTTCACTTAATTGTTTTAATGCCCTGAGCATCGGGGTTGGTCCGCATCCAAAAATTTTTATCTTTCCATTGAAAACATTTTTCTCCAGATCATTTCTTAGTAATTCAACCACATTCCCCTGAAAACCAATTGAGCCGTCGTCAGTTGCAATCTGAAAATTTTTTAGTCCAAAAGTTACAACTAACTCTTTTGTTTTTGCACCGATGTAAGTATAAATTTTTTTCTTAGCATCTAATAATCTCGTTACAAAAGGGAAAGGTGCAATACCCAAACCTCCACCAACAAGAACTGCATTTTCAAAATCATCGTCTAAATTAAATCCATTTCCAAGTGGACCAATTACATCGAATTTAGTTCCACGCGGAGCATTTGCCATCATTTTGGTCCCCTGACCAAAAATTGTAAAAATCAATTTGAACGAATCACCTTCAACATCACAATACGAAAAAGGTCTTCGTAAGTACGGATAACAAGTTTCCGAAACTCTTACATTTACAAATTGACCAGGTTTTGCGTCTTTTGTTAATTCTTCTGATTTGAAAGTCACAAGAATTATTTGATCAGATAGAACTCTCTTCTCAATAATTTCAGCGGTAGTTTGGAACATCATAATTGATTTTAAATTGGATTTCAGGAATTTCTATTTTCTATTTCAGTAATTTTATCTAAACGTTTTTGATGTCTGCCTCCTTCGAAGCTTGTTTGAAGCCAGAGTGAGA
>JBNAWO010000076.1:0-3723 GCA_049699815.1 Ignavibacteria bacterium
ATGATTATCTTTTAGGGGGGAAGAAACTCGGTTACTTTTTAGCCACCTTTTCAATTTTTGCGACCTGGTTTGGTGCTGAATCTTGTATTGGAACTGCAGGTGCTGCTTATGAATCAGGACTTTCTGGAGTTACGGCAGATCCATTTGGTTATGGTTTTGTTCTTTTATTGATGGGATTCTTTTTTGCAATTCCTCTTTATAAAATGGGATTGACCACAATCGCCGATTTCTTTAGTAAAAGATATTCCAATTCAACAGCTCAGTTGATTGCACTAATTATGCTTCCGACTTCAATACTCTGGGCTGCGGCTCAAATCCGTGCATTTGGTTTGATACTTTCATCCTCATCCAATTTAACATTGGAAATATCAATTTTAATTTCTGCGTTGATAGTAATAACATACACAGCCTTTGGTGGATTGTTGGCAGATGCTTATACTGATTTAATTCAGGGGTTTGTGCTGATCCTTGGACTAATAGTGCTTTCATATTTTGTCTTTCTCGATGGCGTAAAAATTCAAAGTGTCTTTGTAAGTATAGCTTCCGAAAAATTAAGTTTAAACTATTTTAATGGAAATTCATCTCTTTTCAATTTTTTACAAACACTCGAAGCGTGGGCAATACCAATTTGTGGTTCTTTAATTGCACAGGAGTTAGTATCGAGAGTTTTTGCAGCTAAAAACCACAAGATTGCCAAACGCTCTTCGATCATAGCTGGATTGCTTTATCTTTTGATAGGGTTTCTACCTTTAAGCATTGGTTTAATAGGTTTTAAGTTCTTTCCCGATATACAACATTCAGAACAAATTTTACCACTTGTAGCGCAGAAATTTTTACCTTCATTTTTTTACATCGTTTTTATTGGTGCAATGATATCAGCAATTTTATCAACTGTAGATAGTACATTACTTGCCTCCTCTGCTTTAATGTCCCACAATATAATTTTTCCATCATTACGCATTACTGATGAGAAGAAAAAACTGAAAATCTCCAGAATGAATGTATTAGTTTCCGGAATAGTAGCCTATGTGCTCGCCACAAAAGCAGAAGGAGTTTATTTCCTGGTCAAAGATGCGTCAGCATTCGGAAGTAGTGGTATCTTTATAGTTTTTATTTTTGGTCTGATAGGAAAATTTGGCAATCAGTTAAGTGCAATTTTAACAGTTCTTACAGGTTCAATAATTTGGTTTCTGGCACATTATGTTTTTAATCTTGAATTGAGCTATCTGATTTCTCTCTCAATTTCTTTAACAGTTTACATTCTAAGCAGCTTAAGTGAGAAGTGGATAAAAAATTTTGTTCCGGTCCTCAAAAAATATTTCGATTGAATTATTTTCAATTTATTCACTAAAATTAGATAGACAATAGTTTTATTATATTTTAATTAACCTATACCAACCGCAAATAACTTATAATCATCAATTAAATCAATCAGAAATTTGAATCTCTAAAGTCGCTTTCTTATGTTAATTTTGTAATAAAAGATGAAAGGAATCAATGCTTAATCAAAAATCAATTAAAGATTTACAGAATAGAGATATAATCGACCATTACTTTTTGCTCAAGAGATTAGAAATAAAACAGAAGAAGGATGGTAATAATTATTTGGTTTTAGAATTTTCTGATAAAACTGGATCAATCTCCGGTAATTACTGGGAAGGTTTTGAAACTTTTTTAAAAGAAGCTTATGTCGGTGCAATTGTTAAAGTGAAAGGTTCAGTTGAATTATTTAATGACAGATTACAATTAAGAATTGAATCTGTAGCTTTTCCAGAAGATAACAACGGAGTTACAATAAATGATTTCTTACCCAGCTCGATAAGGGATATAGAAGAGATGAAAAAAGAATTCTGGAAGAGAATAAAAAAGATACAGAATGATTGGTTAAGGACTCTTTTAAATAAAATTTTCTCTAAGGAAAGATTTGAACGATTTTCATTTGCCCCAGCGGGGAAATCATTTCATCATAATTATCTGGGTGGTTTATTAGAGCATACTCTCGAGGTCGTTCAAATTTGTGATTTGATGTGTGATATTTCAGAAAAGTCAAATTTTCAACCACCTATTAATAGAGATTTGCTTATAACTGGAGCAATCCTTCACGATGTGGGTAAGATTGAAGAATTATCTTATGAAACAGTTTTTGATTATACCGATAAGGGCAGATTACTTGGTCATATCGTTATAGCAGCAAATTGGGTATACAGTGCTTGTTCACAAATTCCTTACTTCCCTGAAGAGTTACAAACTCTCGTTTTACATTTAATTTTAAGTCATCAGGGGAAATTAGAAAATGCATCTCCCGTTGAACCAAAAACACTTGAAGCAATCATTCTTTACTATGCAGATGAATTAAGTGCAAAAACTAATGCATATCGTCAAATCATTCAAAGTGGAAGTGAATTAAATTCTAACTGGACTAAATTCCATCATTTAATTCAAAGTTCACTATTCATTAGTAAAGATCCTTTACATTATCAAAAAGGTTCAAATTTAGATAAACAAAATTTCGATGAAGATAAAAATGAAAACTCCCTCTTTGGATGAATTGATTAAAAAAGTCGTTGATAAACTTTTAGAAGCAAAATCTATTGTGATTTTCACGGGGGCAGGAGTTTCTGCAGAAAGTGGAGTTCCAACTTTTAGAGATAAAGATGGACTATGGCAAAAACTAAAACCAGAAGAGCTGGCAAACTTCAATGCGTTTATGCGCAATCCTGATCTCGTAACTGAGTGGTATTCGCATAGAAGAAAAATTATGCATCAAGTACAACCAAATGCAGGACATTTTGCAATTGCTGAGCTTGAAAAATATTTTGAAAGATTTGCCGTTGTAACGCAAAATGTTGATAATCTTCATCGAAGAGCTGGCTCAAAAAATATTTTCGAATTACACGGCAACATTGAAAGAAACTATTGCATCAAGTGTAAAAAATTTTATGATCTGGGAGATGAGTATCCTGATAAAGCAATTTATTGTGAATGTGGTGGATTAATTCGACCTGATGTTGTCTGGTTCGGTGAAATGCTTCCACAAGACGAATACGAAGGTGCTGTAAAAGCAGCAAGAACCTGTGATGTTTGTTTCTCGATTGGAACATCTGCTGTGGTTTTTCCTGCAGCTTATATTCCAATTTATGCAAAACAAAGTGGTGCTTTTCTTGTCGAGATAAACCCAAATCCTTCTGAAATTTCTTCAATGGCAGATGTAGTGCTTCAAGGTAAGTCTGGAGAAATACTTCCTTTAATTGTTAATGAATTCAAAAAAAGAAAAAATCTTGAATAAATAAATTGTGAATTAAGTCGTAATAGCTTTATTGATTATAAAAAATTTTTAGAGTAATAATTCACAAAAAATAAATACATGCTTGATAAACTTACAAGAGTACAGTTTATTTATTCTGATTTAAAAACTATCTGGAGATTTTTTTCCAATCCAAAAAATTTAAATGATATTACACCACCTGATATGAATTTTGAAATACTCACAAAAGATCTTCCAGATGAAATTTATCCGGGATTAATTATTGAATACAAAGTCTCTCCGTTCCGTGGATTCAAAACGGATTGGGTTACAGAGATCAAACATGTAATTCCAGAAAAACTTTTTGTAGATGAACAACTTTTTGGTCCCTATAAATTCTGGCATCATCTTCATCTTTTTGAGGAAATAGATAAAAATAAAGTTAGAATGATTGACAGAGTTTATTACAAATTACCTTT
>JBNAWO010000076.1:3733-12002 GCA_049699815.1 Ignavibacteria bacterium
TAATTTCAGATATAAAAAAATTGATGAAATTTTTAATCGACATTAAATTACTTAAAAATTAAAAAAAATAAGCAAACATATTTTTAAATATTTTACTCTTCTAAAATAATCAGTTAAATCTGAAAGTAATGCACAATTAAAATCAGTGAAAATTTTTTACAAATAAAAGTGGCGAGAATTTTTTATCAAAAGGAATATTCACCTACTTTCAGCGTAAATTTTAAAATTATTCAGAATTGTCTGCCACCCTGCTTTTTGTTGTTCAGGCGAGTAAACATTTTCAGCTTCAAAAACTTCTTTAATCAAAACCCCTTTATGTGATTGATCGAATGTAATTCGAACTAATCTATCATCGCCTAATTTTAATATCAGTTTTTTTAAGTACCAGACTTCAAGGAATTCACCAGCAAAATCAAAACTAAATTTTCCATCCTTAGAAGCCATAGTGTATTTAAATTTACCACCATCCTTCAATTGATTTTCAGCATACGGGCAATGCCAGTCGTCCGATGCAAAGTTCCAGTGAACAATATGGTCTGGATTAGTAAAGTATTCCCAGACTTCTTCAAGAGGCTTTCTAACAAAAACCTCAACTTTAATTTTATTTTTTGAGTTGTCCATTTAATCTTTTTCAATCTTTATGATTGATGATGCGTGAAAATAATCGTGATGTAAATGTCCTCTAATTACAACTATTTCTGCATCGTGAAAGCCATCTGGAACATCGGCAAGACCGATAACTTTATAGAGTTTAGCATTCTTATCTTTAATGAAAAATGTTGATTGATTTTGAATTTGTTCAATTTCAATCGGTTTATCTTTAGCAAGATAAACTCGTACATCAACATTTTTATTGTCGTCGACTCCAAGTTTAGAGAAATCTGAAATTTCTTTCGATTCATCAAAGAAAAGAATGTAAACAACATAAAAAATGAATAAAAGAAAAATCGCGAATATTGGTTTTGAATATTTCATAAACGCTCCTTTATATAAATTTATTTCATTTCAATATTAAATAATAAAAAGTCCTTCTCTGACAGGCTTAGGAAGATAACCCAAATGTCAATTTAAGTTTTTCTCAGTCAAAGGCTAATCCACCTCAGACGAAGAAAACTGACATTGTTTACAAAAAAAATTTCATCCTGTCACCCTTCGATAGGTTCAGGGTGACAGGAAGTTTGATCTTACTGAATTAGATTACCATCACTATCAACAAAATAAATTTCACCAATGTTCAACTCACGAATACCTTGCTCAATTTTTGAACGATCACCTACAACAACCCAAACAAGTTTATCGGGCTGTATAACTCTGTTTGTTGCTCTATTAATATCATCAAGATTTAATTGTTGAAGTTTCTGTGGATACTTTTGATAATAATCATCGGGTAAGTTGTATTTTACAATTGAAACGATAGAACCTAAAACTGCTCTCATTGTTTCCCAACTACCTGGCAAAGCTAAGATTTCATTTTGTTTATTTTTATTTAACTCTTCTTCTGTTGGTGGTTTTGTTGTTCTGATTTGTTCAAGTTCCTTTTTGATTTCGATCATCGATTCTTTGGTTTTATCCGTTTGAACAGAAGCATAAACAACAAAAGGTCTTTGACCTCTAGCGCCCATTAAAAATGAAGAAGCACCATAAGACCAGTGTTTGTCTTCTCTTAGATTCATATTAATGCGTGATGTAAAAGCACCACCAAAAATTGTGTTCATCATTTCAATTGCAATATCGTCTGGATCGCTACTCGGAGGCGCAATATGTCCTGCAAAGATTAACGATTGAAGCGAACCAGGTCTATCTAAAATGTAGACAATTGATTTTTCTTTGTGACTAACTTCACCGATATTTTTTACTGGAACAGATCCAGGTTTCCATCCATCAAAAAGTTTTTCAAGCTTTGGAAGAATTTCTTCGAGCGTAATATCACCAACAATTACAAGAGTTGAGTTGTTTGGTTTAAACCAAGTTTGATGAAATTTAATTAAATCTTCTCTCGAAATTTTTCTAACTGATTCTTCAGTACCAGAACCGGTCATTGGATTTCCGTAGGCATGATTTTCACCATAGAGAATTTTAGGAAATACACGCAAAGCCATTGAAGTAGGAGTAACTTTTTCTCGTTGAATTGCTGCAATCGTCTGAGCTTTTAATCGATTAAAGTCTTCTTCAGGGAAAGATGGATTTAAAATTACATCAGCAAAAATATTCAGGCTTTCATCAAGCTTATTTTTAAGTGCAGAAAGTGAGACATAAGATACATCGAGATCACTTCCACTACCAAGAGATGCACCCAACAAAGCAAGTTCTTCACTTATCTGTAATGCAGTTCGTTTCTTTGTCCCTTCATCAATCATCTCCATTGTCAATTTACTTGTACCAGGTAATGCAAATTGGTCAGCAGCATAACCAGCATCAACTACAAGATTAAAATTAACAACTGGGATTGAGTGTCTTTCAGCAAGAATAATTTTTAATCCATTTTTTAATTGGGCTTTTTTCAATTCCGGGAATTTGATTTCTGGTGCTGGTCCTTGCTCAGGAAGTTTTGATCTATCCACATTGGATGGAATAGCTTTTAATTCTGGATAAGGATGAACTTCCAAAATGAAAACACCATCACTCAACCAATCGTTAGCAACATCTTTTAAGTTTTTCGTTGTCACATTTCTAACCCAGTTCAAAACTTTTTTATAATAGTCTGGTGAACCACCAAAAACCTGGTTTTGTGCGAGAATATCACTCTTACCTCCAAAGCCACCAATTCTTTCAATCCCTCTAATAAAAGTTGCTTCATATTCTGTTTTTACTTTTTCCAGTTCTTTATCAGTTGGACCTTCTTTCAAAAATTTATTTAACTCGTCATCAAGAGAAGCTTCAACAGTCTTTAGGTCTACCCCCGGTTTAGCAGTTGCAACAATCATAAATTGACTACCAATTTCACCAGGCGAAGCGTAAACCTGAACGCTTGTACAAATCTGTTCATCATAAACTAATCTTTTGTAAAGTCTTGAAGTTTTTCCACTGCCAAGTACATCACTTACTAAATCAAGATAAGTTAATTCCTCTGTTCCCCATTGAGGAATATTCCATACTTTATAAATCCTGGCTTGTGGAACACGATCTTGCATAATCTGTCTTTTTGTTCCTGTCATTTTAGCAATCCAGACTTGATGCTTAGCAATTGGTGGTCCGGGAGGAATATCACCAAAGTATTTTTTGACTTTTTCATAAACTTCCTGTGTATTCACATCACCAGCAATTACAAGAACAGCATTATTTGGACCATAATAAGTTTTAAACCATTCATGGACATCTTCAAGCGATGCAGCATTTAAATCTTCCATTGAACCAATTACAGTCCAGGAGTAAGGATGTCCAGCAGGATAAGTTCCTTTTGCAATCAATTCCCATACTTTTCCATAAGGTTGATTTTCACCCTGTCTTTTTTCGTTTTGGACAACTCCTCTTTGTTCATCAAGTTTTGCTTGAGTTACTGCACCAAGTAAGTGTCCCATTCGATCTGACTCCATCCAGAGAGCAATATCAAGAGCTGATTTCGGAACATTCTGGAAATAATTTGTTCGGTCTTCATTAGTAGTTCCGTTTAAATCTGTCGCACCGATTCGTTCCATTGCTTGAAAATAATCGTCATCAAAATTTTCACTTCCATTAAACATTATATGCTCAAATAGATGGGCAAATCCTGTTTTACCGGGCTTTTCATTTTTTGAGCCGACATGATACCAAACATTAACTGCTACAATTGGTGCCTTATGATCTTCATGAACAATTAAAGTAAGTCCATTATCGAGTACAAATTTGGTATAAGGAATATCTATATCTAACTGCATATCTTTCCCTTTCTTTTGTCCATATAAATTTATAGATATCACAATGAACAAAATTATTGAAAGAATTACTTTAACTCTTTCCATTTTTTTGACCCTCATTTTATTTTTTGATTTTTGAAAAACGAATTTCATTTCTTTTTAAAAAAGATTTTTATAAATCTGAAACTGAGTCAACACCTTCAGGCATTGGTAAATAAAATCTAACAGCACGAACAGTTCCATCTTTCTTAACAACTCGTTCAACTTTCTTTTTAATCAAAACGCTATGTTCAATGTGAACATCATCTTCGACTATTGTTCCAAATAAGTAGCTCGTTCCCTTTATTAGAACATTTTTACCAATTCTTAGAGGGAACTCATCACTGCCTGTCATATTTACACTTGATTCAATTCTTGAATTCTCTCCAATTATAATATTTCCTTTGATAATATCTCCCCATAAAATTTCAACATTGTCACCAATTATAAATTGCTGATTTGGAAAAGTTGAAAGTAATGCATTTTCCCATACCTTCACATTTTTTCCAAAAATTACATTACCCTCTACGAAAACATTTTTTTTGAGTTCAACCCCGTAATTTAATTTTACATTTTTACCGATGTGGACTCCTTTACCAATTTTAATATCAAGAGGAATGCCCTTTTTATCCAGTTCAAGGATTTGTTCAATTACTTCATCGGCAATGAAGAAATCATCTGGATCATCTATTTCTATTATATCTTTTAATCTGTCATAAGCTTTTGCTCGTGCAATTGATTCCATTTCCTTTAGAACACTTTTCACATTAAAACCTAAAACGACGCTTTGATCTTCTGGCGAAAAAGCTTTTACTTTTAATCCATTCTGATTAAAAATCGAAATCAAGTCTGTTATATAAATTTCACCCTGAACATTATCACTTGTAATTTTATTTATATGTTCATTCAATGGTTTGAATTTGACAGCATAAACACCAGCGTTAAATTCATTTATTTTAAGTAATTCATCTTTCGTAAAAGAATAAGTCCTACCTTTGTAGTTGACCTCATAAGGTTTATCATCGCTTAAATTAAGAATATCTTTTTGTTCAATAATTTCTATAACGCTTCCGAAATCGTCACCAGAATCATTTCCAGATTTATCTTTCTGTGGAACACGAATAATTCTACCATAATAATTTTTTCTATAATCACCTTCATAAATTCCAGTCAGTACCAACATATCACAATTAGATCTTTTAAAATCTTCCCGAAATTTCTTAACGGTTTCCTTATCCAATAAACCCATATCACCGGGGAAAATATAAACATCTCCATCAAAATTTATCTTCTTCAACGGCTCCATTCCGACTCTAACAGCATCACCGGTTCCATTTTGAACTTCTTGATAAGCAAAAGTTGTTTGTTTTCTTTTGCCTATAGTTTTAATCACATCTTCAGCTTTAATTCCAACTACCATAATAATATTAGGATTTTCAAGTCCATCAGCAGCAGCTTTATGAACTCTAACCGCAGTCGGTTCGCCCCAAATTTTATGAAGCATTTTTGAAATATTAGATTTGATTCGCTTTCCATGCCCTGCTGCAAGAATGATTGCCGCCTCTTTTGCATTTGCATTTAAATTGTCACTAAACTGATTTATAACTTGCAAAACTTCCACCTTATTCTCCATTTTTTATTTCTCAAATATATGAAGCCTAAAGTATCAGTGAAAATAAGTTTTAAAAACAAAAAGCTAAGTTAAAAGAATTGTGTAAAAGACAATATGGAGGAATTCGTTTGTTATACTCAAAAAAAGATCAATAACAATTAAAATCTTATAGATCAAATAAAAACAATATTTAAAAATAATCTCAACAAAAATTTAGTTTTAGATTTTTTAATACCGTAATAAATTCTATTCTTAAATCTAAAACATCATAACATAGTTGTAAAATTTTAAATATATTTTTTTACTTACACAATTTTAGAAATCAGTTGGGAATTCATTCGATAAAGAAATGATAACTAATTGGTCTTAATTTAAGACGAATCTCATAATTAGACACTTCTCACCTTCTTTAACCTCACAAATTAAAAATTTTCAGAGTTTGTAAACTGGCAAACACCTTGCGTATTTATAATTAAATAAATGACAAGGAGCCAAATATGAAACGAAATAATACACATTTGTTACCTACCGCAATTATGATAGTTACTATACTTTTTAATCTTCTAATAAATACTGCGATTGGTCAGAACAAATTCCCTAATAGACCTGAAGATTACACAAGCATTGTTAAAGTAACTTCAAAAGCAGAAGGGAAAAGTATTAAATTCAAAGATCCCTATTTAGATTCTTTGGTCACATATTTTGCGGGAACTGTTAACGGTACTCTAAATTCACAAAACAAAAAATTTTATTGTATAGATTTACGACAATTACTTGCACTTAATGAAAATTACTGGGATGAAGGTACGACCTCCTCTGAAGTAACTTACATCTTAAATAATTATTATCCCTTCAAAACCTCATATCCAGGAATACTCACCAATATTAATCAAGAAGCCGCAGCAATTCAATTTGCAATATGGCATTTTACAGATAGTGTTGATGTAAGTACAATTACCAATGACAATACAGTCAAATCACGAGCTTTACAAATCATAAATGATGCAATTAACAATCACAACAATGTAAGACCAGTTAATACTTTATTGATTGTACTAACTTCCAATTCATTTCCTGTTGGTACTCCGGTTCAATTTTATGTATTTGCTTTTGATATAAATGGACTTCCGGTCGAAAACGCTGTGATTCATTTAAGCACTTCTGCTGGAAGTTTAAGTGTTGATTCTGTTATTACAGATATTAATGGTCAAGGTGGACCAATTACTCTAACTTTTATTGGGGAAGGCTTAGCTGTAATTAGTGCAACTTCTACAGTTACAATTCCACAAGGTACCCGATATGTTCATAAACTTAATCCCAATGGTAAACAAAAGCTTGTTCTTGCAACACCCGCAACCGATACAAAACAAGTTCAAGATACTGTTAGCTGGTATACTCCACAAGTTTGCGATCTAACTGGATATGTAACTTACACTCAAGGTGGATGGGGAAGTCCATCTTCAAGTGTTCCTGGCAAATTGCGAGATATGTACTTCTCAACAGTATTTCCAACTGGACTTGTTGTTGGAAGCAATTACACACTAACTCTTACAAGTGCATTAGCAGTTAAAAACTTTTTACCGCAAGGTGGAACAGCTGGCGCTCTTACTCAAAATTATGTTAATCCATTTTCAACAAGTGCTGGTGTGCTTGCGGGTCAGGTTGTCGCATTAAAATTAAATGTTATGTTTAATCAAGCTGGATATTTAGGGACAAATCCTTTACCACTTGGTGACCTTGTGATAAAATTAGGACCATTCACTGGCTGGACTGTAAACCAATTTCTTGCTTTTGCTGAACAAGCTCTTGGTGGTGGTTCGTTAAATGGTTATACATTTTCTGATATAAATTCTACGGCAACAGCAATAAATGAAAATTTTGACAACGGAAAAGTTAACAATGGTTACCTTGATTGTCCTGAAAATGTTTTTGGAAAAATTGGTGATTATGTTTGGTTCGATGCAAATGAGAATGGAATTAAAGATTTAAGTGAAGCTGGAATTCCAAATGTTCTTGTTACTCTCTTTACATGTACTGATGATTCAATTGCCTCTGTTTATACTAACCCGAATGGAAAATATCAATTTGTGAATGTAGTACCTGGAAGTTATTACATCAAATTCGAATTGCCCGCTGGATACCAATTCACAACTAAAGATGCTGGAAGTGATGATCAATATGATTCCGACGCTGATGTTTCGACTGGAAAAACTGACTGCTTTACTCTTAATCCAGGTGAAGTTAATAATTCTTTAGATGCTGGAATGTATTATCTAAAGGCATCTATCGGTAACTATGTGTGGTTTGATTCAAATGAAAATGGAATTCAAGATTCTGGTGAAAATGGAATTGGAAATGTCGAAGTCAAGTTATTTGATTGTTCTGATAATTTAATCGCAACTACAACTACCGATTCTTCCGGTCATTATTTATTCAACAACTTACAACCTGGAAATTATTATGTCCAATTCTTTGCACCTGATTCACTCAAATTTACTTTAGCTAATCAAGGTTTAGATGATGAATTAGATTCTGATGCCGATGAAATTACAGGTAAAACAAATTGCTTCTCAATTGCTCCTAACGAGAATAACTTAACATTCGACGCCGGATTAAACTATAAGAAAAGCTCAATCGGTGATTTCGTATGGAATGATTTGAATATGAATGGAATTCAGGATACTGATGAAACGGGATTTGCTGGTGTAATTGTGAAACTTTACGATTGTAATGGAACTTTCATCACTCAAACTACAACCGATTCAACTGGTTATTATAATTTCGC
>JBNAWO010000077.1:0-11741 GCA_049699815.1 Ignavibacteria bacterium
ATTTGCTTTTGAGTAAGTATAAAGAAAAAGTTCAAACAATTTATATTGATCCGCCATACAATACAGGGAGTGATGAGTTTATTTACAGAGATAGATACCCAGCACTCTTGTTGGTTTATAATTTAAACAAACAGTGGAGGAAGAAATGAGCGTTCAAAAACTTGCACTTCTTTTGCTAATAGTCCAGAGCAGCGACTGGAATTTTTCTATCGTCGTTCACCGTATTTTGATAAGCTATGGCTGGTTTATCCGGTGATGAGGATAATTAAGAGTTTCTAAAAATCTTAAATGTCAACATAAATTTTATTAGTGAATTTAAATTTTAGATTTTCAAACTGATCTTTAAATACGCAAAAACAAAATTTTAACTTTAAATTTGCGTAGATTAATGATGTTGAATTTGACTTCAAAACAATTAAAAGGAGTTAACTTTGGTGGTTTTTAAACAACAAAGGCTTGATCAAATTTTTAATGGCTTCAAAAACAAAAAAATCTTCGTGATAGGTGATTTAATGCTTGATGTTTACATCCGGGGAAAAGTTGGAAGGATTTCTCCAGAGGCTCCAGTTCCAATTGTTGAAGTTGAAGAAGAATCTTTTCGATTTGGTGGTGCAGCAAATGTTGGAATGAATATAAAATCACTTGGTGGAATTCCAATCTTAGTTGGAGTTATTGGTTATGATAGAGAAGGGACCATCATTGATGCATTAATGGAAGAGAATGAACTCGAAAAGGAGGGAATCTTTTACGACGAGGAAAGACCAACAACGGTGAAGACAAGAATAATCGCTCATAGTCAGCATGTTGTGAGAATTGATAAAGAAGATAAAAGATACATCTCTTCTGAGATGGAGAACAAAATTCTTCACTTTCTTCAACAAAGAAAAAATGAAATTGATGGAATTATTCTTGAAGATTACAACAAGGGCGTTCTAACAAAAAAATTAATCCGAAGTGTGATTGAGTTTGCAAATGAAAATAAAATCTTAGTAACTGTCGATCCAAAGTTTGAGAATTTTTTTGAATACAGGAATGTGACAGTCTTCAAACCAAATAGAAGAGAAACAGAAGACGCACTCGGGATAAAATTAAATTCAGAAGAAAATGTAATTGAAGCTGGCAAACAACTCAAAGAAAAATTAAATCCCGAATTTCTTCTTTTAACTCGAGGTGAAAAAGGGATGACTTTGTTTTCGAAAAATGGTGATATCCATACAATACCAACTCGAGCCAGAAAAGTCGCTGATGTTTCAGGAGCTGGCGATACAGTAATTGCAACAATCACAATGTCTCTTGCTGCAGGTGCCCAAATTGAAGAGGCTGCGACAATTGCAAATCAGGCTGCAGGACTTGTTTGCGAAGAAGTTGGGGTTGTTCCAGTTAATCGTGAACTTTTATACAAAACTTTGTTGGATGATGGAGAAAGTCAATGAAGACATTGCTAAGTCTTGATGAATTTCTTGAAATTAGAAAAAGATTAAAAGATGAAGGTAAGAAATTAGTTTTTACAAATGGATGCTTTGATATCATTCATCGAGGTCATATTGATTACTTAAATCGTGCGAAAGCATTGGGAGATTATCTTGTTGTTGCATTGAATTCAGATAATTCTGTTAGAAGATTAAAAGGCGAGGGAAGACCAATCAATAAACTTGAAGATAGAGCTTTTGTTGTTGCAAATCTAAAAGCAGTAGATTTTGTTGTTAGTTTTGAAGAAGATACGCCCTTTGAAATTATTTCTGCAATTGTTCCAGATGTTTTGGTAAAAGGCGGTGATTGGTCAATTGAGAACATTGTTGGTCGAGAGATAGTTGAAGCAAACGGTGGTAAAGTTTTTTCTTTACCGTATGTTGAAAACTATTCCACCACGAATATAATAAACAAAATGAAAAGCAGCGGTAATCAGGATTGAAATTAAGATTAGACAGCAAACATCGATTAAGATATAAATCAACGGCTTATAAAGTTTTTCACTTTATCGGGAAGAGTCTACTTTTTTTGTTCATTCTTTTTTTAATCTTCGTGGGATTTACTCAAACAAGTTATTTCAGAAATTTACTTCGTGATAAAATAATAGAATATGCTAAAGATGAGCTTAACGGAAATCTTCAAATTGAATCGATCTACGGGACTTTGTTTTCAAGTCTGACAATAAAAAATTTGAATTATTCAATTGAAGGTGTAGAATTAATCTCGGCAAAGACAATTCATCTTTCTATCAATCCCATTGCTTTGTTTCAGAAAAAAATTGTTGTCAATAAATTATTCCTTGAAAATGTAAGATTTAATTTTATTCAATTTAAAGATGGTAAATGGATTACTGAAAAAATTCTGAAACATCCAGCACCAGAAGATACAACTCCAACAGCAAAACTTGATTACGAAATAATTCTAAAAAAAATCTCGTTTTCGGATTGTCAATTTCGACATAAAACAAATTCTGATTCAACGGATTACTACAAATACACTGAGTATAAAACATTTAATTACAATGATCTTTTACTTTCGAGTTTAAATCTCGATCTTTCGGCCAGAGTCAATTTGATTAAAAACATCTATGAAGTTAATCTTCAGAATTTTTCATTTCGTTCCAATGTGAAGAATTTTTCTCTGGTCGATTTTGATGTTAATCTGATCGTTAAAGATAAATCTCTGAAAATTGATCCAATAAAAATAAAGACAACTAATTCAGATATTTCTTTAAAATCCGAGATAAAGGATTTTGATTTAAGCGATGAAAATTATTTTGTGAAGTTTCCCCAAAAAATTTTTAATGCATTGCTTGATGCACAACCTTTTGATTTTTATGATTTGTATGTTTTTATTCCTGATTTGAATATGCTGAAGGGAAAAGTTTTTGTAAAAGCAGAAGCTAATGGCTCACTTGAAAATTTGAAAGTTGATTACATTGAGGCAAGATTTGATTCAACAAACTTAAACCTTCAAGGTGTTTTATTTAATCTTAATGATCCTGATAAGCTTTATATCAAAGCGAAGATAAAAGATACAGAAGTATTAATGAACGATGTTTCAAATCTTTTACCTTTGTATGGAATTCCAAAATTTGATGGACTTGGTAAATTAAACTTAGATATTAGTTATGAGGGATCTCCTCTGAATTTCAAAACTGATTTCAAAATTTTAACTCAGCACGGTGATGTAAGTGGTTTGGCTGCTTTTAATTTCAATCGTCGAGTTCCTTCCTATAACATTGAATTACTTACGAGAGGATTAGGAATTAAACCGTTCCTTAAAGTCAATGGACATTTAAATTCTAATTTGATTGTGAAGGGAGAAGGGTTTGATCCAAAACATTTGAACTCTTATTTATTCTTTAAAGTGATGAATTCTCAAGTTTCTGAAAATCAAATTGATTCACTAGTATTGAATATCGTTGGACAGAAAGAAAAAATTAATGTGAATTTTGATGCAATTTCAGAAGAATTAAAGCTTGCATTAAATGGATACATTAATTTCAAAAACGAAGAAAATCCAAATTATGATGTTTCGTTTAATGGTTCTAATATCGATTTGCGAAAAGATTTCTTCTTAAAAGACTTTACTGGTAAACTAAATTTAGCTGGAGATCTAAAAGGAGCAGGATTTGATCCGGATAATCTTGAAGGCGTTTTTAACTTGAAGATTTTCAACTCTGTGATTAATAATCAAGAAATTGATCAGTCCGAACTTAAATTAGATATTCATCACAATAATGGAAATGAAAAAACAATAAGATTAAGTTCGAATTTTATTGATTTTGTTCTGAACGGAAATTATAAATTCACTGAAATCTTAAAAGTAATTCCAGAGAAAATAGAACTAATCACACAGGAGATTGAAAAGAAGAAAAGGCTTTTTAATGGCGATACAATTCCCAACATATCCATTGTCAAATTGGGGAAGAAAGAAAAAAAGAAGAGCAGACAAATCGAAAAATTTTATGAAGAACCTGAATTCAATTTCAGCTATAAATTTAATTTCAAAGATTTTACACTTATAAATGCGTTCCTGAAAAATATCAAGATTAATCTTGATGGAAATATCAATGGAAAAGTTTTGAATGATAAAGAAAAATTTGTTCTGGAAAATGAGAGTAATATTCAAGATTTCTGGATCGTTGATATTGAGCAATCTCAAAGAATAAAGAATGCATCAATTAAAATTTCATTTGAAGCTTCGAACAGAGAAGAACAGAAAAATCAACTAAATCTGGTGACTTCAATTCAAGCTGATAAAATTTTCAGCTCGATTAAAGTTGAGAATCTTGATTTGAATATAGATTTCACTTCGGATTTGTTTGGTTATAAAATTCAATCAACAATAGATTCTGTCCTATTCGTTCGTTCGGAGGGAAACTTTGATATTTCGTCTCAAATTTTTAAAGCAAGCATCAACAAAGCAACAATTGAGTACAAAAAGTATAAATTAACAAATCAAGGTCCTTTGAATTTTTCGTTCAGCAAAGAGAAAATTGAATTTGATCAATTTGTGCTTAGAAGAAAAAAAGAGTTATTTAAGCTTTCGGGCGAACTCGGTTATTACGGCAGTCAAGATTTAAATTTTGAAGTAACAAATCTGGAACTTTATGATCTTGTATTGAACTTACTGCCAAATATAACTGAAGAAATCAACGGTCAGCTTTCCATTTCGCTTTCACTGAAAGGAATAGCTGAATCGCCAGTGATAAATGGTTCTTTTAATCTTGAAAATCTTTCAATTGGTAATGACAGGCTTGGCGAATTGACAGGAAGAATTCTGTATTCAAACAAGCTTGTAAATGTTTTCACTACTTATGTTGATTCAATTTACGCTGGTAAAGATTTTGACTTGAAAGGTTCTATTCCAATTGATCTGTCATTTAAAAATGTGAAAGAAAGGATTTACTGGGATAGAGAAATTAATTTCACACTCAATCTGGAAGATTTTAATCTTCAACCATTGCGGGCAATAATACCAACCTTTAAAACAATAAATGGTGCATTCAATGGAAATCTTAGAATTACTGGAACATTAAACGAACCTGAATTATATGGCTCAATAGTCTCAAAAGATATGAATTTTGTTCTTGCTCAAAATAATCTAACTTATTCTTCCGATATTAAAATCAATTTGAATAAAGATAAAATTATTTTAGAGAAATTTGAGCTTGCAAATTTAAAGACAAGTAAACGAGGAAGACTTTATACAAACGGCGAAGTTGTGATTGATAAAAGAGGACTTAAGAATTTGAAAATTACAACAGTTGGAAATTTGCTTGTTCTTGGCAATGAATCAAAAGCAGTGAGCCCAAATGTTTATGGTGATTTATTCATTGAGACTTCTTCTCCAATTGTTTTAGAAGGAAGTTATAATGAATTCAACATCCGTGGAGATGTTAACATTAAAGAAACCGCGTTGATTATTCCGCCAATTCAGACAGAGTACGGAAGTGAAGAAGAAAGTTTTGTTTATAAGTTGATAGACTATTCACCGCAGATTGATCAAGCCGATCTTGCTTTCATCCAGGCTGAAAAAGAGCTTCGTGGGAAAAAGAAAATTCAAACTCAAAATCAATCAGGTGTCCTGTCAAAAATTAGCGGCAAGATTAAAATTTCATTGAAGAATAGTGTCTCGATGCTTTTAATTTTTAATCAAGAACTTAATCAAAGACTTTTTGCTGATTTAAAAGGAGAAGTAATTTATAATTTTTCGGAGGGTCAAACTTCCACTCAAGGTGAAATTGAACTTACTCAAGATTCATATTTAGTTTTTTATCAAAGATTTCTTGCTTCTGGAAAAATCAGATTTGAAAGAGATTTAGCTAATCCATATCTGGATGTAGTTGCAACTTATTCTAATTATTATATTCAGGGCGATACAGTAAATCAAGTTGTCAAAGATGTAGTAATCAAATTAAAATTAATTGGAACTGTTACAGAGCTTGGAAAAAATTTAATCAGTAATCCAGAAAATATCGAAGTATCGATCGATGGAAATCTTGATCGAACAAAGGATGCTTCTGATGTGGTTGCTTTCATTTTAATTGGAAAATTTAAAGACGACTTAACAGCACAGGATAAAACCGGAGCGTTATCAAACTGGGGTGGAACATTTCAGAGCGCTGCCAGTTCATTGCTTGGGTCAGTAATTACGAATTTTGCAAATAGTGTGCTTGGGGATGTATTGAGAAATGTTGAATTCAAAAAAGTCGGTGAAGAGACAAAATTTAGTTTTGAAGGCAGAGTTAAAGATGTTCGTTTCAAAGTCGGCGGTGGAACAGATGTCTTTCAGAATTTTGCTCTCGCAAATATTCAAATTGAATATCCCGTTTCAGATAAATTATTTTTAAGATTGGTTAGAAAGCAATCTCAAGTTCAGGCTTCTAAACAATATGAAATGATCAACGAAGTGGGATTAAAATATAAGGTAGAATTTTAAGTATGAAAAAAACACAGATTAAAAAACAAATTCAGAAAATTCTTGAGACAAGTCCAAGCAAGGGCTACAAGTCTAAAGAAATTTCGAAAAGATTAAACATTAAATCGGATGCAGATTATGCAGAATTGAAGCAAATCCTCGCTGAACTTTATCGTCAGGGTAAGTTAATCAAAAGAGGCAAAAGATATCTACTTGCAAGGGATGCAAATCAATTGGTTGGAACTTTGCAGATGACTAAAAACGGTTACGGATTTGTAATTCCCGAGCCAAAAGATGGAGAAGACATTTTTATATCGGAACGAAATCTTGGAACAGCATTGAACGGAGATAAAGTCTTAGTTGAAATTTTTGCTCGTTATCGTGGTAAAAATCAAGAAGGTGAAATTATCAAAGTTTTAGAAAGAGCAACCGACGAATTTGTCGGTAAAATTGAACAATCTCGTGGATTTTACTTTTTCATTCCTGATGACAATTTAATTCATCGGGATTTTTTCATCCCGGAAGAATCATTAAATGGTGCAAAACCTGGAGATAAAGTTGTAATTAAACTTATTGAATGGGCAACGCCAAAATTAAATCCAGTTGGTGAAGTAATTGAAATTCTTGGCAGACATCTCGATCACTCAGCCGAAATGCTTTCAATAGCTAAAAGCTTCAAGCTCCGAACAAAATTTCCTGATGAGGTGATTGCAGAAGCAGAACAGTTCACAGAAGAGATAATTAAAAACGAAATCCCGAATCGATTAGACATTCGTGACAAAATTGTTTTTACAATCGATCCAATCGATGCGAAAGATTTTGATGATGCTCTTTCAATTGAACCAATAGATAAAAATACATTTTTGGTTGGAGTTCACATTGCCGATGTTGGTTTTTTTGTTAAAGAAAATTCAGCACTTGATCTTGAAGCTCGAAAGAGAGGGACGAGTGTTTACCTGGTTAACTATGTTGTTCCAATGTTGCCTGAAGCTCTTTCGAATAAATGGTGCAGTCTTGTGCCAGGTGAAGATAGATTATGTTTCTCAGTTTTTATTGAAATGAACAAAAAGGCAGAGGTTTTAAATTATCGAATTGCCAAAACAGTCATAAACAACAAAAGAAGATTTACTTACGAAGAAGTTGAAGAAATCCTGAAATCCGGGGAAGGCGATTTTGCTGAGCAACTCTTACAACTAAATGAGCTTGCAAAGATTTTGTTTAAGAAAAGAATTCAAAGTGGCGGAATTGATTTTAATACAGATGAAGTAAGATTTATTCTTGATCCGACTGGGCTACCGCTTGAAATAAAGAAAAAAGAAAGATTGCAGAGCCACAAATTGATTGAAGATTTTATGCTGCTTGCAAATAGAATTATTGCTAAAGAAGGTAAAAAATTTGAAGACAATAAAAAGCTTCCTTTTGTCTACCGTGTCCACGATGTTCCTGATGAAGAGAAAATTAAACAACTTGCAAATTTTGTGAACTCTCTTGGTTATAAGTTGAATATTGCAGGTGGAGTAAAATCGAAAGCTCTTCAAAAATTGCTCGAGCAAGTGAAAGGGAAACCAGAAGAAATTTTGGTCAATGAAGTTATGATTAGAGCAATGGCTAAAGCTGAATATTCAGAGAAAAATATTGGTCATTATGGATTGGCTTTTGATCATTATACTCATTTTACCTCTCCAATTCGAAGATATCCTGATCTTGTTGTTCATCGTTTACTTGTTGAATATCAAAACGAAATAAGCGGTCAAAGAGCAAATTATTTGAAGAATCTTATTCCACAGATTTGCCGCTCGAGTTCTGTGGCTGAAAGAATTGCAATGGATGCTGAAAGAGAAGCAATTAAATTCAAACAGGTCCAGTTTATGAAGAATCACATTGGTGAAGAATTTGACGGAATAATTTCGGGTGTTCAGGCATACGGAATATTTGTCGAGTTAATTGAAAATCTTGCAGAAGGTCTGGTGAGAATAAAAAATATGCCCAGTGATTTGTATTTTTATGATGAAAATAAATATGCATTAATTGGCAGATTAAATAAACAAATTTATCGACTTGGTGACCTTGTTAGAGTTAGGGTAATTGGTGTTAACGAAGACCGGAACGAAATCGATTTTGAACTTGTTGAATAGTCAAAAAATGGTGGAGAGCAATGAAAACAAAATATTTTTTATGCTTAATTGTTTCTTTGGTCCTGATTGGTTCAAGTTCATTTGCTCAATTTGGGAAAAATAAAGTTCAGTATAAAAAGTTTAATTACTATTTTATTCAATCCAAACACTTCGATGTTTACTTCACTGATGGAGGTGAAAGACTTGCAAATTTTGCAATAGTTGCGGCTGAATCAGCTCTGGTTTCTATTCAAAAAAATTTCAAGTATAATATCAATAACAGAATTTCGATGATCATTTATAACTCACACAACGACTTTCAACAAACTAATGTTGTGAGTGAATATCTCGAAGAAGGGATTGGTGGCGTAACTGAGCTTTTCAAAAATAGAGTTGTACTCCCATTTGAAGGCTCCTATGACCAATTTCGCCATGTTATTCATCACGAGCTTGTTCATGCTGTAATGAACGATATGTTTTATGGCGGGTCATTGCAATCAGTAATTTCTAACAATATTACATTAAGCTTGCCTCTATGGTTTATGGAAGGACTGGCTGAGTATGAAGCTTTAGGCTGGGATACTCATTCAGATATGTTTATGAGAGATGCTTCAATTAATCAATATCTTCCAAACATCAATCAACTTTATGGTTATTTTGCATATCGTGGCGGGCAATCAGTTTTCTGGTTTATTGAAAGAAAATACGGAAAAGAAAAAATTGGAGATCTTTTGAACAGAATTAGAGGTCAGGGAAGCTTTGAGGGTGGAGTTAAATCCACTTTTGGCTTTGATCTTGAAGAACTTAATGACAAATGGAAAAAAGATCTGAAAGTTCTCTACTGGCCTGATATTGAACTTAGAAAAGAACCAAATGAATTTTCTAAACAATTAACTGATCACACAAAAGATGGAGGTTTTTATAATACAAGTCCTGCAATTTCGCCTCAAGGTGATTTGATTGCATTTATTTCAAACCGTGATGATTACTTTGATGTGTTTATAATGTCCGCTACTGATGGAAAAATTATTAAGAAATTAGTTAAAGGGAATACAACTGCTAATTTCGAGGAGCTGCATATTTTAACTCCGGGACTTTGCTGGTCTCCCGATGGAAAAAAAATAGCTCTTTCATCAAAAGCCGGTGCATCAGACGCAATTTTTATTTTTGATGTTAAGAGCGGGAAACACGAAAAACTCGATTTGAGACTTGATGGAATTTTTTCTGTCGATTGGTCACCTGATGGGAAAAAACTCGCATTTGTTGGATTACATAGACATCAATCAGATATTTTTATCTATGATCTGGAAACAAAAAAGCTTTCAAATTTGACCAATGATATTTTCAGCGATTCCGATCCACATTTTTCTCATGATGGAAAAGCTATTTTCTTCTCATCTGATCGTGGGGGTTATACCGAACTCGCTTCGCGAGAATATTTTTTTGATATAATAAATCACAATTACAAACAGCTTGATCTTTATCGGATTGATATTTCATCAAGAGAAATTCAAAGAATCACTGATCTCCCAAATAGTAATGAAACTTCAGTTGTTGCTTCAAGAGATGGGAAATCCCTTTATTTCATTTCAGACTTAAATGGTATTAACAATATTTATTGGAAAGACATTTCAAATATAAACTGGGATGACAATTATTCTGTCTTGATAAAGAGTGAAGAGGATCTAAAGCCAATTACAAACTCTTTAAATGGAATTTATCAAATCAGTCTTTCTGATGATGGTAAGAGATTAGCATTTAGTTCAATGTTCAAAGCTGCCTATAATATTTTTGTAATGACAAATCCAATTGATCAGATTTCAACCATTGATAAACTTCCACTAACCAAATTTGCTCAATCAAGATTATTAGTTTCTAAACTGAAAGGAGAAGACACTTTAAAAATTTATCCAAAGACAAAAATTGAAATTACTTATAGCGATTCGGTATTAATAAAAACCGGCAACATAATCGATACAACTAATGCATTCTCAGAAATTGCCCGTCAGAATTTTACCAATTACATTTTCAATGAAAAATTTATAACTCGTGAAGCACCAGTAAAAGACTCATTACTTTTTACTTTTGATAAAAAAGATTCACTTGGGAATTTCATTGTAAATAAGTACAAAATAAATTTTTCGCCAGATATAATTTATGCTAATGCTGGCTATTCTACATTTTATGGTTTGCTTGGGACAACTGTTCTTGCCTTTAGTGATATGATGGGCGATCATCAAATTATTGGAATTACGAGTTTGAACATTGACTTGAAAAACAGTGATTATGGAATTGCCTATTTCTATTTACCTGAGAGAACAGATTTCACAATTCAGGCTTTTCATACGGCTAGATTTTTAATTCAGGAAAGAAATAGATTTTATTATTTGTATCGTTATCGAAATTATGGAACTTATTTCTCTGCTTCGTACCCGATTGATAAATTTTATCGGATCGAAGGTGGATTAAGCTGGTTAAATGTGCGTCGAGATAATCTTGATATTTACGAAGAACCTCCGCAGTTACTCTCTCTTTTAATTCCGACTGCAAGTTTTGTTCACGATAATTCATTGTGGGAATTCACTGCACCTTCGAGGGGAACAAGATATAACTTTACTATTTTTGGTGTTCCTGCTTTAAAGAAAAACGCTTTTAATTTTGGAACCGTTACTGGCGATTACAGAACTTATTTTAAATTCTGGAAAGAATATTCTTTAACTTTCAGAATTTCAGGTGGAGTGAGCTTTGGAAGAAATCCTCAAAAGTTTATGCTAGGTGGAACGGATAACTGGATTAATTATCAATTCGAACAAAATAGAATTCCAATTGAATCAGCTGAGGATTTTCTTTTCTTGACGCCTGTTCTTCCATTAAGAGGCTACAATTATTCACAAAGACTCGGCACCAAGTACGCTTTGATGAATCTCGAATTTCATTTTCCATTAATTAAGCTTCTGGTTACAAGTCCTTTGCCTTTGCTTTTTCAGAATATAAGAGGAGTTGCATTTCTGGATATTGGATCAGCCTGGACGAAAAATTCCGATTTTAGAGGAACAGTTCGTGATGTATATGGAAATGTTTATACGAAAGATTTATTAATAGGAATAGGGTTTGGAACGAGAATATATCTATTTGGATTTTTGTTGAAGTTTGATTTTGCCTGGAATTATAATTTGATGAGCTTTTCCGAAACAAAGTTTTATTTATCTCTTGGAACTGACCTCTAAAGCG
>JBNAWO010000078.1:0-11447 GCA_049699815.1 Ignavibacteria bacterium
AAGAAGAAGATTGCTTTCGAGTGTATATGAAGAAGAAATGGATGGTCAGTATAGAATTAAACTTCCAGCTGAATTACTCAAAAAAACAAAAATTAACGGCGAATGCAAGGTAGTTGGAGTTGGTGATTACATTGAATTGTGGAACCCCGATGAATTCCAGAAATATCTTGATGAGTCTAATAAACAATATCAAGGTAATTTCGGTGGATTAATTGCATCGGTGATGAATGCAAACAAGTGAATTTCACAAGCCTGTTCTTTTAGAAACTGTTCTGGAGTTTCTGATTACTAATCTGGATGGAATTTATTTTGACGGGACATTAGGTGGCGGCGGTTATTCAGAAGCAATTTTGAGTAAGCTTTCAAAGGAAGGGAGATTAATTGCAACTGATTTGGATGACGCCGCCATTAATTTTTGTAAAAACAAATTTGGAAATGAAAGCAGGATAACTATTGTGAAGGAAAATTTCAAAAACATCAAAAAAATTTTGGATGATTTTGAAATCGAAAAGCTCGATGGTGCTGTGGTAGATCTTGGAATTTCTTCGTACCAGATTGATACAGCAGAATCCGGATTTTCTTATCGTTTTGACGCTGATTTCGATTTAAGGTTTGATAAGTCAAAAGGTTATCCTGCTTATGAAATTATTAACCAACTTGAAGCAAAAGAATTAGCCGATATCATCAAAACTTATGGCGAAGAAAAATTTGCTTTCAAAATTGCAAGAGCAATTGAGAATTACACCAAGAAAAATAAACTTAAGACGACAAGAGAATTAGTCGAAATTATCTCGAAAGTTACACCAAGACATAAATTGAATGATACTTTATCTCGAGTATTTCAGGCATTTCGAATTTATGTAAATGATGAGCTTGAGAACTTAAAAGAGTTTCTAAATAATGCAATTGATGTAATTAAATCTGGCGGGAGACTTGTTATCGTTTCTTACCATTCACTTGAAGATAGAATTGTAAAAGAGTTTTTCAATTTGAATGCTCAGGAATGTATCTGTCCACCAGAATATGGTAAATGTGTTTGTGGGAAGAAACTTCGATTGAAGAAGTTGACAAAGAAAATTATTTCTCCAACAGAAGATGAAATAAAATTTAATCCGAGATCAAGAAGCGCCAAACTTAGAGCAGTTGAGATTTTATGATGAAAAGAAATCCAGGTTACATAATTGCAGGTATAATCTTTTTCGGGTTTCTGGTTATAGCCTATGCAGCCAATGCAATTTTTATCAGGAATTATTCTAAAGAAATTGAAAAAAAGAAGTTCGAAATTGAAGTGCTATTGAATGAAAACAAAGAACTCAGAACAATTTATGAATCTTTAATTGCTAAAGATAGAATCATTTCAATTGCAACTAATCAGCTTAAAATGATTTTTCCGAAAGAATCACCAGAGGCTTTAATCATAAGTAAAGATAAACTTAGAAGTTTGGAGGAGAATTGATATTTAGAAGATTTCTACTTCTTATCGTTTTATTCTTTGCAGCATTTGTTGTGCTGGTTGCGAAATTAGTCGACCTTCAACTTAGACACAACGATTACTTTGTTGCAAAGACAAATGAATTAACAGAAAAAGTAGAAATCAAAAAACCAATTCGTGGAGAAATCTTTGACAGAAATAAAGTTCTACTCGCTTCTTCAATTCAATTATTTAGATTATACCTCGACAGATCAATGGTTGATGAGGATAAATATGATTCAATTCTGAATTTACTTTCGAGGGTAACTAATCAATCCACTCAATATTATCTGGAAAAAATAAAATCCACAAAATCAAAAATCGTTTATCTGGAAGATGCTTTATCAACTGAAGATTATATGAAGTTAAAAGATACATTTTTTATTTATAAGATTTCAAGTTTTGGGTTTGAAGAGTATCATAAACGAATTTATCCAAAAGAAGGAATTGCAGCTCATATTCTTGGCTATGTGAGAAAAGATTCTGAAGGTGTAGATGGAGTTGAAAAATTTTATAACGAATATTTAAAAGGTTCTGAAGGGCAGGTTTATTATAGGAAAGATGCAAGTGGAAGAATTCAAGGCAGAATTAAAGATAAAGGTTACGATGCAAAGGATGGGTTAAATCTTCAGCTAACAATTGATCTTGAAATCCAAAATATTCTTGAAGAAGAACTTGAGCGTGGAGTAAATGAATCGAAAGCGAATTATGGAATTGGAATTGTTATGAATCCAAATACAGGAGAAATTATTGCACTTTCAAATAAGCCTTCGTTTAATCCGGCAAGATATTTTGAGTATTCAGATTATGTGAGAAAAAATAAAGCAATCTCAGATGTTTATGATCCAGGTTCAACTTTCAAAGCAGTTACACTTGCAACTGCAATTGAATTAAACAAAGTTAAGCTTGATAAACCAATCTTTGCTGAGAATGGTTGTTACAAAATTCCAAATGGGAAAATAATCAGAGATGATCATAAATTCACTTACTTAACTCCACAAGAAGCTTTTGTTTATTCAAGTAACATTATGATGGCTAAGATTTCAAAATTTATTGGCGAAGAAAATTTTTATAAGTATGTATATAATTTCGGGTTTGGAAATTTCACCGGTATTGATTTACCAGGCGAAGTGAAAGGAATTGTTGTAAAACCAAATGCTAAAGAATACAATCTTTTATGGATGGCTCATGGTTATTCAATTTCAGTTACACCTATTCAGCTTGCAACGATGTATGCTGCTATAATTAATGGAGGAAATTTAGTTAAGCCATTTGTTGTAAAGAAAGTATTTGATGCTCAAGGAAATGTAATTGCAGAAAATAAACCATTTGTTATAAGAAAAGTAATTTCCGATGAGACGAGCAAAACTATGCGTCAAATTATGGCGAGTGTAATTACAGAGGGAACGGGGAAGAAAGCAAAACTCGAATTGGTTTCTTGCGGTGGTAAAACTGGAACCGCGAAAAAATTTATTCAGGGAATTGGTTACTCTACTAAGGATTATGTTTCTTCATTCGTTGGCTTTTTCCCGGTTGAAAATCCGGAGTATTTAATTTTCATCAAACTCGATTCTCCCAAAAATGGTTACTACGGTGGTGATGTAGCAGCGCCAATTTTCAAAAGGATTGGAGATCGTATCTGGAATATTAAACAAACTATTCAAAATCAAGAACCAGTTCTTACAGAAATAAAAAAAGCAAGTAACGATATAAAGCAATTTCCTGATTTGACAGGAAAATCTCGTTTATCTGCAATTGAAATTGCAAAATCATTTGGTGTAAAAATAGAGATTTTAGGAAATGGGGAAATTGTTCACAATCAGATTTATGATCATTACAAAAACAAAGTCACTTTAATTTTAGATCAAGACATAACTTTATCACAAATAAAAACGAAAGTTCAAGTCCCAAATGTAATTGGTCTCTCGATTCGAGAAGCTTCGATAAAACTTAAATCTTCGGGGCTTCAATTTACAATTGATGGTACAGGTTATGTAGTTGAGCAGAGTGTTCAACCGGGTATGTATGTAGATCAAAACACGAAACTAAAATTAATATGTCAGAGAGATATATGAAATTAGAAAATCTTATAGAAGGTTTGCAAATAATTCAACTGGCTGGCGAAGTTGAACGAAAAGATATTGGGATGATTTGTTACGATTCAAGAAGAGTTGTAAAGAACTCTTTATTTGTTGCAATCAAAGGTTTTAATTTCGATGGTCATAATTTTGTTATGGAAGCAATTGCAAAAGGTGCAAAAGCAATTGTTCTTGAAGATGATTCGAAAATTTCCAATGACTATTTAATTCATCAAAATGTAACAAAAATTTTAGTAAAAGATTCTCGAAAGGCACTTGCACTACTTTCAAAAAATTTCTTCAAAGATCCATCGAGCAGATTGAAAGTTATTGGCGTAACCGGGACTAATGGAAAAACTTCAGTTACCAATTTCATTAAGTCGATTTTAGAATTTGCTGGAAAGAAAACCGGTTTAATCGGAACAATTGCTAATTATATTGGAGATGAAATTATTCCAGCAGAAAAAACCACCCCTGAATCCGTTGAGCTAAATCAATTGCTTGATCGAATGGCTAATGAAGGATGTGAATTTTGTGTAATGGAAGTTTCTTCTCATTCTCTCGAATTAAATCGTGTTTACGGGATTGATTTTAAGGTTGGCGCGTTTACAAATCTTACTCAAGATCATCTCGATTTTCATCTTACAATGAAAAATTATTTTAATGCGAAAAAGAAATTATTGGACGCGTTAAATCCGAATTCAATTGCAGTTTCAAATTTAGATGATGAATATGGAGAGAAAATTGTAAGCGATACAAAAGCAAAAGTAGTTTTTTATGGATCGAATGAAAAATGTGATTATTGGTTTGAGAATGTTTCATTTTCTTTTGATGGAATTAGTTTTGACCTGATACATAAAAATGAAAGAGTTTCAATTAAGTCAAATATAACGGGGACATTTAATGTCTATAACCTTTTAACTGCAATTTCAGTTTGCAAAGAATTAGGGATAGACTTAAGTGTGATTCAAGCCGCAGTAAAAAAATTAAGACAAGTTCCTGGAAGATTTGAATTAGTTGGCAATTTTCCTGTAAAAGTAATTGTTGACTACGCTCATACTCACGATGCACTCGAAAATGTTTTGAAAACAATTCGTGAAATTTTGAATTCCAGTAATTCTAATGCAAAAGTCATAACTGTTTTTGGAGCGGGGGGCAATCGAGATAGAACTAAAAGACCAAAAATGGGAAGAGTTGTACAATCATTGAGTGATCTATCAATTATAACAAGTGATAATCCAAGATTTGAGGATCTGCAACAAATTTTTGACGATATACTTTCCGGAATGCAAAAAGATGAAACTGTTTTAGTAATTGAAGATCGTGAAGAAGCAATCCAGAAAGCAATTTCTCTTGCCAATGATGGTGATGTGGTTTTAGTTGCAGGAAAAGGTCACGAAAAATATCAAATAGTAAGAGGTCAAAGAATTCCGTTTGATGATAGAAAAGTTGCTGAAAAATATTTAATGGAGAGATTTGGCAAATGAGAATTTCGATTTCTGATATAAAAAAATTAAGTGCCGTTGAATTTATAAATAAAGATTTGTTTAAATCTATCACAGGTGTTTCGATTGATTCGAGAACATTAAAAGAAGGTGATTTATTCTTTGCAATCAAAGGCGAAAATTTTGATGGTCATGATTTTGTAGAGCAGGTGATTTCAAATGGTGCTTCTGCGGCAGTTATAGAAAAAAATTATCTCAAAAGATTTACTGATAAGAAATTTCCACTTGTAGTAGTTGAAAATACAACGAAAGCACTCGGCGAGCTTGCCAGAATTTATCGCGATAAATTTAAAGTAAAAGTTATTGGATTAACTGGTTCAAACGGTAAAACAACAACGAAAGAAATGATTGCAGAAATTCTTTCGACAAAGTTTAAAACTTTAAAGACAGAAGGAAATTTGAATAATAACTTTGGTGTTCCACTCAATCTTTTTAGGCTTGAGAAATCACACGAAGTAGCCGTGATTGAAATGGGAATAAATCATTTCGGCGATATGGAGATACTTTGTGAAATTGCTAATCCAGATTTTGGATTGATAACCAACATCGGTACTGCTCATATTGAATTTCTGAAAAGTCGTGAAGGGATTGCGGAAGAGAAAGGAAAACTTTTCAAATATTTGATAAAGAAAAATGGTTTTGGATTTGTCAATTCAGATGAAAAACTCATAAAACAGCAAGCAAAAGGTTTTAAGAAAAAATTAACTTTTGGATTTAATACACAAGCAGATGTCCGTGGAAAGATTTTATCGTTGAATAATCTTGCTCAACCGAGTTTAAAAATTGCATATCGAAACAAAAGTGAAGTTATTAATCTACCAACATTTGGGATTCACACTGCACAAAATGCTCTTTGTGCAGCAGCAATTGGATTAAAGTTTGGTGTAAGTCTGAAAAAAATTAAATCGACCCTTGAGAATTTTCAATCTTATGATAAAAGAATGCAGGTGACAGAAGTTGATGGTTATACAATTATTAATGATGCCTACAATGCAAATCCTGACTCAATGCAAATGGCAATACAAACAATGAATTTGATGAAAGGGTATTTTCAAAAGATAGCTGTTCTTGGTGATATGCTTGAGCTTGGTGAATTCTCTGAAAGATTTCATCGAGAGCTTGCACATTATCTAAAAGAAAATGGAATTCAAAAAGTATACTTCTTTGGTGAATTGACTCAATTAAGTAATGATGAAGCATTAAAATTAGAACTTGACGCAAAACATTTTGACGACAAAAAACAAATTGCGCGTGAAATAAAGAATTCTATCCCCGAAGGGAGCTTAATTCTTTTGAAAGGTTCACGCAAAATGAAAATGGAAGAAGTAATTGAATATTTGAAAGGCTAATTATGCTTTATTATTTATTTGAATTCTTAAAACGAACTTACGATATACCCGGTCTTGGAGCTTTCAGATACATCACGACAAGATCAGCGGCAGCTGCTGTTACTTCTTTAATCGTGGCTTTTTACTTTGGACCAAAAATTATTGATTGGTTAAAGAAGAAGCAGATTGGTGAGGCAAAAAAAATTGAAGCTCCACAAACTCACTGGAGTAAGGAAGGAACTCCAACTATGGGAGGAATTATCATTGTTCTTGCAATCGTTCTTCCGGTTATTTTGTGGGCTGATATTTTGAGTGTTTATATCTGGATAATTCTTGGTGCAACTTTGTGGTTATTTGGTGTTGGATTACTAGACGATTATCTTAAAGTTATTAAAAAATATCGTAAAGGTTTGATTGAACGATACAAATTAATTCTGCAATTTATTATTGGATTGGCTGTTGGACTTGCTGTTTATTTTGCGCCTGAATTTGAACAAGTTAGAACAGAAACTACTCTTCCATTTTTCAAAAATCTTAATTTAGATTTTGCTGAGTTTTACATTCCGGTTGTCATTTTCATAATTATGGGAACAGCAAACGCTGTGAATTTAACAGATGGGCTCGATGGACTTGCAGCAGGGACGGTTGCAATTGCGATGTTAGCTCTTGCAGTTTTTAGTTATGTAACTGGACATGTTGTTTTTAGTGATTACCTGAATATAATTTACTTAGCTGGTGCCGGCGAATTGACAATTTTCTGTGCAGCCGCTGTTGGTGCGACTCTGGGATTTCTTTGGTTTAATTCATATCCCGCCCAGGTTTTTATGGGAGATACTGGTTCTCTTGCCTTAGGAGGTGCGCTCGGAACATTAGCTGTTCTTGTTAAAAAAGAATTGTTGCTTCCAATTCTTGGTGGAATCTTCTTTGCTGAAACTTTATCGGTCATAATTCAAAGGGGATATTTCAAATACACTAAAAGAAAATATGGTGAAGGAAGAAGAGTTTTTAAGATGGCTCCGCTTCATCATCATTTTGAATTGCTCGGTTGGCCTGAACCAAAAATTGTTGTTCGATTTTACATCATTGCAATAATTTTAGCGATTGTTAGTCTAACAACATTTAAGATTAGATGATGAAAACAGATCTAAGAGATACAAGAATATCTATTATTGGTGCGGCACGAAGCGGGATTGCTGCTTCGATGCTCGCTGCTCGTAAAGGTGCAAAAGTATTTTTGAGTGACAGCAGTTCACCTAAATTATCTGATGAAATTTTAAATCAATTGAGAAATTTGAATGTTGAAATAGAATTTGGTAATCACTCAGTAAAAGTTTTTGACTGTGATTTTATCGTTACAAGTCCTGGTGTTCCAGTTGACTCTGAAGTTTTAATTAGAGCAAGATCGCAGGGAATTCCAATTTATTCCGAAATTGAATTTGCAAGCTGGTTTGCAAAAGGAAGAATAATTGGTATAACAGGAACAAATGGAAAGACAACCACGACAGCTTTAATTCATCATATCTTGAAGAATTCAGGATTTAAAACTGTAATTGGTGGAAATATTGGCGATCCTTTTTCGAATGTTGTTGAACAGACTGATGAAAAGACAATTTCGGTTTTAGAAGTGAGCAGTTATCAACTCGATTTGATTGAAAGTTTTCATCCAAATGTTGCAATTATTTTAAACATTTCTCCAGATCATCTGGATCGATATGAAAATAATTTTTCAAAATACATTGCATCAAAATTTAGAATTACGAAAAATCTTGGGGAAGAAGATTTATTCATTTACAATAAAGATGATGGAAACATTGTCAATAATTTTTCTCGTGGAAAGTTTTTGACTCAATCATTTTCTGCATTCGATACGAGTTTTGCAACCATATTTCTTGCGAATGGAAAAATTTATTTACGAGAAAGGAACAATATCGATTTGCCCGAAACAACCTCTGAAAAATTAAATCTTGTTATTGATGTAAATGAAATGCTGATAAAAGGAATTCATAATTATTACAATGCGATGGCGGCTACTCTGGCTGCAAAATTTATGGGATGTGACTTGAAGAAAATTGCGGAAGGACTTTCAACATTTCGCGGAGTTGAACACAGATTGGAAGTGGTGAGAATTTTAGATGGAGTAACTTACATAAATGATTCAAAGGCAACAAATGTAAGATCAACTTACTATGCACTAAAAAGTTATGACTCGAATATCATTTTAATTCTTGGCGGTCGCGAAAAAGACAACGATTACGATGAAATTAAAGATTTAGTTAAAGAAAGAGTGAAACTAATTTTTGCTTTTGGAGAGTCTCGAGATAAAATCAAAAATTACTTCGATGGAATAAAACAAGTTATTGTTTGTAACTCACTGAATGAAGTTGTAAAAGAGGCTCATAAAAAAGCAAGTCCAGGAGATGTGGTATTATTTTCTCCATCGTGCAAGAGTTTTGATCAATTTAATGATTTTGAACATAGAGGAAAAACTTTCAAAGAATTAGTAAATCAATTATGAAATTAGCAAGATTGGAAAACTTAGAGATAGTGCTTTACATTTTAGTTATTGCTTTAATGATTATGAGCATAATTGTGGTGCTTTCTGCAAGTGCTCGCTACTCCGAAATTCTATCCGCCAAAAATGATCCTCACGATTTAGCATTGAAACACGCATCGCGAATTCTCTTTGCTTTCATTACTATGATTGTAGTTTCTAAAATTCCATACAAAAAGTGGAAAGATTACACTCAAATTTTTATGATAATTTCAGTCAGTTTGCTAATAGCTGTTTTATTTTTCGGAGTAGAGAAAAAGGGAGCAATTCGTGCGCTTAATTTGAAATTGTTTGAGCTGCAGCCATCTTTTTTAGCCTTGCTTGCGATAATACTTCATTTTGCAAATCTAATTGAGAAGAAGGGAGAGAGAATTAAAGATTTTAAATTTGGTTTTCTTCCAATGATAAGCTGGATTATGATAATTGCTTTTTTAATTTTTCTTCAACCGAATTTCTCGCAAGGAATGGTTATAATTTTTATCGGTATTTGTCTAATGTTCATTGGCGGCGCAAATTTACAACATATTTTATTTACAGCTTTAGCCAGCTTGCCATTTTTAACCATTTATGTCTTTTCAGCTGAGTATAGATATCAAAGACTTGCAACTTATATGCAAAGAATCTTCAATTCAACCCTAACCGATCCAGACCCACAAGTTCGTTATTCGATTTTTGCAATTGGTTCAGGTGGACTTTTTGGAGTAGGAATTGGTAATAGTCGTTATAGAGAACTTTTTATCCCTGAAGCTCATACAGATTTTATTTTTTCAATTTTTGCTGAAGAATTTGGTTTTATTGGTGCATTGATTTTGCTTACAATTTATATTTCAATTTTTGTTATTGGAGTTGTGATGATTAAAAAGCTAAAAGATTCATTTACTCAAATTGTTACAGCTGGAATAATCATCTCTTTAATGGTTTATGTATTTGCAAATACATTAGTAGTTGTTGGAGTTCTTCCAACTACTGGATTGCCTTTACCTTTTATGAGTTTTGGAGGTTCGTCTCTGGTAATTTTTGCAATAGCGCTTGGAATACTTTTGAACTTCGCTTCGACATTGAGAACAGAGCAACAAACTAATTTGGAATCATTTATTTATAATACAGAATTAAGATGATTAAAGATGATTTAAAATATCGAGTTCTAATTGCTGCTGGTGGAACTGGAGGACATCTTTTCCCGGCAATTGCTATTGCGGAAGAATTGAAAACAACTATTCCAGATATAGATTTCCTTTTTATTGGTACAAAGAAAAGAATGGAAAAAGACATTTTCCCAAAACTTGGTTTTAAATATTCAGGAACATCGATAATTGGTTTACCGAGAAAAGTTAGATTAAGATTAATGGGATTTTTATTCACTTTGATTATTGCATTCTTCCAAGCTTTTGTAAAAGTTTTGAAATTTAAACCAAATGTTGCAATTGGAACTGGTAGTTACATTTCTGTTCCGCCGTTACTTGCTTCTAAACTTGTGGGCGCAAAGATCTTTTTAGCAGAATCAAATAGTTTTCCCGGAGTTGCAACAAAATTTTTGTCACCAATTGCAACCGAAATTTATCTTTCATTTGAAAAAAGCAAAAAATATTTCAAAGAGCAATCTAAATTAGTCGTCACTGGAACACCTGTTCGAAAAACTCTTTTTGAAAAAGATAGGAAGAAAGCAGCTGAATATTTCAATCTAAATGAGAACATCAAAACAGTTCTTGTGATTGGTGGAAGTCTTGGAGCAAGAAGCATTAACGAAAAGATTAAAGAAATTTATAAAGAGCTTTCGAACCAATATCAATTAATCTGGCAAACCGGGGAAAAAGATTATTTGCATTACAAAAACCTTGATAGGAATGAACGAGTTGTGATTACTCCATTTATTGATAGAATGGATTATGCTTATTCAATTTGTGACCTGTTAATTTCTCGCTCAGGTGCATCTACAATCTCGGAAATAATTGCTCAAGGAATTCCATCGATTTTAATTCCATCGCCAAATGTGACAGAAAACCATCAATATTATAATGCCCTTGAACTTGTAGAATACAATGCAGCCGAGCTTCACCTTGATAACGAATCAGCTGAAAGTTTGTTAAATAAAATTTTGTCTTTACTTAAAGATGAAGTTCGATTGCAGTCCCTATCAAAAAATGCACATAGTCTATTTAAGGTTGATGCATCAAAAGTTATTGCAGAAAGAATTAAAAAACATGTTGAACAAGAATGAATAGGAAAGTTTATAAATACAATATGACTTTATATTATCAATCTCTTGCTTTGTATTTCTTTGCCCTTATGATTTATATTTTGCTAAGGCTTCAGTTTACAGATTTTGATTGGAATAAGATTATTCACGATTCAGTTTTTTATCTATTCCTTTTAATTCTCTTTTATGTACTTTTTTCGACCCTTTATTATTTAATTAAGAGGAAAGAAATCATCTTTGAAAATGATAAAATTATTGTCTCAACAAAATTTAAATCAATTGAAATTCCTTTTGATGATATTGAAGCAGTAAGTATC
>JBNAWO010000079.1:0-11427 GCA_049699815.1 Ignavibacteria bacterium
AAAAGTAAATTTATCCGAATGAACTTGTTGCTGAAAAACAATTCTATCTTTATCAATTCCCAAAAATTTAAATAATGCATCACGATTTTTTTGAATTTGCCTTGAATTTGAATTTGAGAAATTACCAAGATTAAAATTAAAGTCGTTCACAGAACCAATTCTTGTGCTTATTCCGTGAACGACATTTTCAAATCTGCTTAGTAGATAACTCTTGATAATCAGCGGTTTCATCAGATCTGATTTAATGCATCCTCCAGATCTTTAATAATATCATCAGCATTTTCAAGTCCAATTGACATTCGAATACCAGCAGGATCGATTCCTTCCTTAATTTGTTCCTCTGCTGGAATCATTGAATGGGTCATCGAACCAGGATGTTCAATCAAAGTACGAACATGACCAAGACTAACAGCTAATGTTAAAGTGTAAGCATTTTGAGCAATATAATTCATCATTGCTCTACCTTTTTCTCTTCCTTCTTCTGGAGTATTACCTATTAATGCAAAATAAATCATATTGCCTGGTGCAAAGTTTCCATGAAAGTCTTTCATCTGCTTTCTGGCAAGCTCATAAAATTTGAAAGATGGAAGTCCCGGATAATTCACAAAATCAACTTTAGGATGTTGCGATAAAAATTCTGCCACTTTCATTGCATTCGCAATTTCTGTTTTCATTCTCACAGCAAGCGATGGGAGCCCATAAACCATAATGGGCCAGGCACTTTTTGAAGAAAGGACACCACCAAAATCTTTACGATACAACATTAAAATATCTCGATACTTCTTTTTACCAATCACAACTCCGCCAATGTCAGTTCCAAATCCACCAATATTTTTTGTTAGTGAATGGACGACAAAATCAACTCCCAATTCAATTGGCCGTTGACAAAAGGGAGTTGCAAAAGTATTATCTACTACAATTTTAATTTGATTTTCTTCGCCCCTGTTTTTATTGTACTCGGTGACTTTCTTTACAATTGCTTCAATGTCAATTAATTCAAGATTTGGATTTGCAGGCGTTTCGAAATAAACAACTTTGGTTTTTTCTGTGATTGCATTATCAAGATTATTTGGATTAGTTAAATCGACTTTGATAGTTTTAATATTATATCTCGGATACCAGTTATTTAGCAAAGAGAAAGTACAGCCATAAAGTGTTTTGTGAGCAACAATTTCATCACCAGATTTAGTGAGAATTCCAAGAACACCAGAAATTGCAGCCATTCCACTAGCAAAAGTGACCGCTGTCTCGCCTGATTCAGCAGCAGCGAGATTCTCTTCCAGAATTTCTTTATTCGGTTCACCAAGTCTATCATAAATGTAAATTGGCGGTTCAGTCTCTGGTAATTCAGAAAAATGTCCAAACTCAGAAAAACCAAGAGCCCCTCTCTCGACTGAGTCAAGTCGGAAAGTAGTTGATGATGAAACGGGTGGAACTACATGATGATTATAGTCCCATTTTGTAGTAAATGCTTTCCCGTAAATTAAATGAGTTTCTTTTGAATATTTATCATTTGAACTCATAATAACCTCTCTATTTTAATGCTTGTTCAAGGTCACTTAGAAGGTCTTCTACATCTTCAATTCCGACTGATAATCTAATCAAACCATCTGTAAGACCGTTTTTTTCTCTAATTTCTTTTGGTATCGAAGCGTGGGTCATAGTTGCAGGATGACAAACAAGACTTTCAACACCGCCGAGACTTTCGGCAAGCGTGAAGATTTTTAATCTATACATAACTTTTTTAGCAGTTTCAAAATCCTCAACTTCAAAAGAAACCATTCCGCCAAAACCACGCATCTGTTTTTTAGCAATTGAATGTTGAGGATGTGATTGAAGACCAGGATAAAAAATGTTTTTAACTTTTGGATGAGCTTGTAAAAATTCAGCAACCCTCAATGCATTCAAATTATGCCTTTCCATTCGAATTGCAAGAGTTTTAACTGAACGCAATAAAAGCCAGCTATCAAAAGGAGAAAGAATTGCACCTATTGCATTTTGAATGAACTTTAATTTTTCATACAATTCATCAGAATTAAATATTAAAACTCCACCAATTAAATCACTGTGCCCACCGATATATTTTGTTGCACTATGAACAACAATATCTGCACCTAAATCAAGTGGATTTTGTAGATAAGGTGTTGCAAAAGTATTATCTACGCTTAAAATTAAATTTTTCAACTTGCAAAGATTTGAAACTTCTTGGATATCAGTTATAGCAAGAAGCGGATTTGTAGGTGTTTCAATATGAACAAGTTTTGTGTTTGATTGAATTGCATTTTCAATGTTTTCGATTTTTGTTGTATCAACGAAAGTAAACGATATCCCATAATTAGTAAGAACTTTTTCGAACAGACGATAAGTACCGCCATAGACATCACTTGAAACAATCGAATGGTCACCACTTTTTAAGAGAGTTGACATTGCGTGAATTGCAGCAAGTCCACTTGAAAAAGCCAGAGCATATTTGCCCTTTTCAAGAGTTGCAAGATTTTTTTGCAAAACATCACGAGTAGGATTTCCCGAGCGAGAATAAACATAACCTTTGTGTTTGCCAATTTCTTCTTGATAATAAGTCGTTGTAAGATGAATTGGTGGTATAACAGCATTTGTAGATGGATCAGGTTTTTGACCGGCGTGGATTGCATCTGTTGAAAAGCCCATAGCTCTACTCGAATTTTTTATTAATAAATGAATTTGAAGTCATCACGAAACAAATTTACGAAATTTGATGAGGCGATTAAAAGATTGAAAATTTATTTATTTAATCACTTCAGCAAAAACCCAACGTTCACAATAACTTCTGAGGAAATGAAGAGAATAATTTACCTTTTTGAAATGCCGCTTGAGAAGTTTTTGAACAAGTCGAAGTGTGAGTTTGTCATATTCAGAACCGACTTGAAAAGTCGCCATCCCATTTTTATTTAAAATTTTTGATATACGGAAGAACAGATTATTCAAAAAAGTCTCACGATCCACTTTAATAAAAGATTCAGGATGCATGGTTAAATCATAAAGTAAAACATCGTATTTTTCTCTCGTTGATTGTAAATAATGCAAAGCATCCTGAATAAGAAGATTAACTCTTTTATCATCAAATGAGTTACCACAAATTTTCTTTAAATATTTTTTAGTGACTTTTATTACTTCTTCATCAATTTCTACGAGAGTGACTTTTTCAGGATTGTGTCTTAAGATAAAATTCAAAAGTCCGCCGTCTCCACCACCTAAAATTAAAACATTATCTAAATTTTTCTTTCTATCTATAATAGGATTAATCATTGCATAACTATAAAGTTCTGCGTCAGCTTCGGAGATTTGCAAATCTTTATCGAGAAAGAGCATTCTACCAAAGTGTTCATTCTCAATTACATCAATAAATTGATAAGCGGACTTATTCGAATAAAGAATTTTCTTAATATGATATCTAACCTCAAAGCCATATTCGGACCGTGATGTCAACCAATCATCCTGTTTGAATTCAATCGGATTGCCTCTTGTGATTTCGGCAATCTTTACAGAAGTTGGTTTTAAAACTTTTTGAAGATATTCAATTAGTTTTAGTTGTTTGCTTGGATGTGAACAAGTAAAGACATCAAGTGAAAGATGACCTGCTTCAGGATAAGTATGCAAACCAATATGGCTTTCGGAAATAATTGCTAGGAGAGTCACTCCAACCGGGTTAAACTTATGAGTTATTATCTTTTCAAAATGAAGACCTGAATATTCAATTGCATTTCTGATAATTTGCTCTAATTTCTCTGGATCGTTTAGAAAAGTTTTCTTGCACTCAATAAATTCTGCGATGTGTTGTGTGCCTAATGGATTCATTTCAAATGCAAATTTATAAAAGAGAAAAATTTATCACTAATATTTTAAATGTTTTCATTACAAAAGTTTTACATATCGTTTAATCAAACTTTTATAACCAAGAAGAAATTCTTTAGCACTCATTCTTTTTCTCGACTCAGGTTGAAGTTCAATTATAGAAATTTTTTTATCAGCTGTATTAACCAAAATTTCATTATCACGAATTTCAATTATTCCAGATTCTTTATCAGCACTTTCATCAATAATTTTTGATTTGAAAATTTTAATCAATTTATTACCCAAGTGAGTAAACGCTGCCGGAACTGGTGATAAACCTCTAATCAAATTATGAATTTTAATTGCTTCTAATTTCCAATCAATCATACAGATTTCTTTTGTAATCTTTGGTGCAAAAGTAGCCTGTGAATCGTCTTGCGCTTTAAGTTCGTATTTTCCTGTTTCAATTAGTTTGACTGTTTCAAGAACAAGATCAGATCCAATTTTAGCAAGCTTATCGTGCAATGTTTGGAAATTATCTTCATCATCAATTAGAACTTCGCGTTGAAGTATGATATTTCCAGTATCAACTTTATCTTGAAGGAAAAAGGTCGTAACTCCAGTAACTTTTTCGCCATTAATTAAAGCCCATTGAATTGGTGCAGCACCACGATATTTTGGCAAAAGTGAAGCGTGAAGATTGAATGTTCCGAATTTAGGTAATGTATAAACTTCTCTGGGTAAAATTCGATACGCTACAACAACACCAATATCAGGATTTAATTCAATCAATTGATGCAAGAATGCTTCATCTTTTAATTTTTCAGGTTGTAAAATTTTTAATCCTTTAGATAATGCAAATTTTTTAATTGGAGAAGGTTCAGGTTTTAAGCCTCTGCCTTTCTCTTTATCGGGAACTGTTATAACCGCTGAAATTTCAAAACCATTCTCCAGTAAAATATTCAATGAAGGAACGGCGAATTCGGGTGTTCCAAAAAAAATGATTTTCATTTGATATAGTTTAATTTTTTCAATTCTCTGTGGATAATCTTTTCCTTTAAATCTTGTAAAATCAACTCACAAAAATACAAACCTGAGGAAAGTTTTAGTTGATCAAATTCTAAAAAGAACTCACCGTAACCTGAATTTACAATCTTTGATTTTTGATCTATAAATCGACCAAGTAAATCATATATTTTTATTCTTGCATAAAATTGATTTTGTTCAGAAGATTTCTGAGGAATATAAAATTTAATCTTAGTCCCTGAGTTAAATGGATTTGGGAAAACTTCACTTATAAATACATCTTTTCTCTCATCTAAATGATTGGATGATTTCTCTTTTAACTCAACAAAAAATTCTTTTCCATCTTGAAGATTAATTTGAACACTTTCGTTATTGTGAAGAATTATATCTTTACCTGAAGGAAAATTTATTTTCAAAAAATTTTCTTCACCAGCCGTCTCAAATCTTAATTGTACCAAATTTTTTTCACTCTGAATTTTAACTAATTTTTTTTCGGTCTTGAACATTACTTTGGTTTCATCATCAAATCGGACATCAAAAAAATTTGATGGTGGCAGAGGTGGTAATTCAAAATTATTCTTATCGATCACTTTGTCTGTAATAATTAAACTCCCAAAATTTTTCTCATCAAAAATGTGCAAAGTTGCAAGAGCATCAATTTGATAGTCTAGATTATAATTACCTTTAAAAAGTCCGGACAAACTCAATATCAATTCCCCATCAGAATTTGATTTTACCCAATATCCTTTTCCTTTAACAATTTGATTTGAAATCTGATAACCAAAGTTATACTCATAAAACGGCGAAATTAAAATGTCTGGTGGATTAGTCTGAACTGAACTTACTGGAATAATTCCATTCAAACTGCCGATTAAATTCCAACCAGATTTTAATGGAATGTAAAGTTCATTAAAACTCAATCCCTGCAAAGTTACATTCTGACTAGCTGGAAACTTTAACCAGAATCCTTTACCTAACTCAAGAGTATCTTTCTTTTGATATCCATTTTGGTAAGTGTATGCAAATGAATTTGCATTAGGGAACAAATCTTTATAAAACATATTTTGTCTTTTCAAAGGAAGAGAAAGTAAGTTCCAACCTTCATTCACATTGAAGGTTGTGGAAGGTAAAGTTTTGATTGTATCTTGAAAAATAGCGACCCATACACTTCGTTGATTATTTTCTAATCTTGTCCAGATAGGATAGACTTTTCCATTCAAGGCAGTTATTCCGGTATAATCACCAAAAAAAATGGAAGAAGTTGGAGTAAAAGGCGATTGAGAAATTTTGAATTCAGTAAAAGTTTCACCTCCATCAGTGGAGCGTGCCAGATAAACATCAGTTTGGTTATCATTATAATTTCTTCGATCGTAATAAACAAAATATAAGTATCCCGTGGCAGGATCAATTGTCATCCAGGTAAAAAACTGATGCGTCTGTGTATTATCCTGATTTACTCTTTTCGGTTGACTCCAGGTATTTCCGCCATCCGTGGATTTAACTAAAAAGATATCTGTATTATTCGTTCCATTTCTTTGGTCGGACCAATTTACATAAATAGTTCCTCGATAAGGTGAATTGCTTATATCACAAGCAGTTATGGGCAGTCCATTACAACGATAAATTCCAGGAACATTAAAATCCCAACCCCCAGGAATTGAAGTTATAATTTTGTCCACTCCCCAGGTTAGTCCTCCATCTGTTGATTTATCAAAAACAAGTCCAAGTGGACCTGCCCAGGCAAGATAAATCTCCCCATTTGGTCCAACAGCGGGTACTGCTCCTTCAACTGTATTATCTTCATCAATACAATCACCACCTTTATCACTTACTCTCACTGGAGCAGACCAGGTTGCTCCGCCATCTGTTGTTCTCGAGAATAAAATGCGACTGCTATCTTGAGGATTTGAACTTCCATAGGAATCAAATTCTGTCCATGCCATATAGATATTATTTCGGTGCGGACTATTTGTCCAATCAACTGCAAGCCATTCTTTGTCCTGATTTCTTGATGGTGGATTATAACCTATTCCTACTCCACTTGACCAACTCATCCCTTTATTTGTTGATTTTTGAACAACAATTCTATCTATCCAGTAACCTCCACTTGAAGGATTTGATAAATGACCAAAGTAACAATGTCCATTCAAATCAAAAACTACACAAGGATCTCCCCAAACACCAAGTGGTGATGTTAAATTTCCTTGAGTCCAGGTATAACCGCCATTTGTAGAATAATAGTAATAACGAATATTAGCACCTGCGACTAAATTAAGTGAATCAAGTGGGTTAATTGCTATACTTGTTTCGTTTGGATCTGTGCTTGATGGTTGACTTACTCTGATATTAGGAATTTGTGCAATTAAATTTGCAGTCAGGAGAAAAAAGAAGAAAAAATTTTTTCTCATAATATTCACCAATTAAATTTTTTAAAATATAAAAGCCCCAACTAGTGGGGCTGTACAATTTTTTCACTTCATTAAAATCATTTTCTTGACATCTGTGAACTTATCAGTAATTAATTTATAAAAGTAAATTCCAGACGATAAATCACTTCCATCGAATTTTACTGTGTGTTTACCTTCATCTAAATCTGAGTTCAAGAGAGTAACAATCTCATTTCCAAGAACATCATAAATTTTGAGTTTCACATTCATCCTTTCTGGTAATGAAAATGAGATATAAGTTGTTGAATTGAAAGGATTGGGATAATTCTGACTTAAATTAAAAGTATAGATTGGTTTATCTAGCTTCTGAATTTTAATTTTTTCAATTGGATTGTTGATAACAATTTCGTTAGACTTCGTCAATACTTCATTTATAAGTTTACCATTTATTCCATCTTCAATTCTATAAATTGTATTATCATCAAGAAGCTTAATTCTAATAGGAAGAACAACTCCTGATAAATTTATAATTTTTGAATGTTCAACACTTGAATTGTAAAATCGGTCTTCAAATCTAACATCAAATACACTTGAAGGTGGAACTGGCGGTAATTCATAACTCATATAATTTTCTGAACTTTCAATTTTTAATCTGCTTTCCTGACCATCGCCATTTATAAAAATTAAGTTTCCTGTACTTAAAACTTCTGCATTTTCTTTTGCATAAGATGCTGTCATTGTAAGACTTCCATTCTGTGAACATTTTATCCAGTAAGCTTTTCCTTTTTGTAATTGAGTTACAGGAACATAACCATTTTGATAACCATAAATTTGTCCTTGAATAATGTTTGGTGGATTAGTAGTTATATTAGCAACAGGCACAGTTCCATTTACAACACCAACCAAATTCCAACCCTGTCTAACATTTATTGTGAGTGATTGTAAATCCTGACCAGACAAAGTATGTTCATTATCTCCATTGAATTTCAACCAATAACCGATTCCATTTTCAAGTGTATCTTTTACAACATACTGATTATTAAATGCATAAGCTGATGAAACAGAAGATGGGAAAAGAATACTTTTTCTGAAATCATCAACGATTAGAGGAACGGAGATTAAATTCCATCCCGCTGATGTTGAAAAAGTTGATGTAACAATATTAGAAGTTTGTTGATAACTTTTAATCACAACATTATCAATATACCAGCCATCTTTTTGTACTGAACCATCGCTCTTCAATAAGAATTGTAACTTAATATTCTTACCGAGGAAATTAGATAAATCCATTTCTTCTTTCACCCAGCTCGATTGAGTACCATCATAACCAGGTTCATTTGAAGGTTGAGCACCCTGACCTGAACCGACTTTAGTGTATTTGCCACTTAATGGAATCCAGGTAGATCCATTGTTTGTTGAAACTTTAACTTGTGCGAAGTCCCATCCTGCTTCAATGTCCCATCTTGTCCAGAATTCAAGAGTTGCTGCATTAGATTGTGTTAGATCAATTTGCTGTTGCGTAACGATGTAAGTATTTGCATTATTGGGATATAAACCAGCTGGAGAATCAGTCATAGAATTTGGTGGTGAATATGAAGTAGAAGATGTCAAACCCCATGAATTCATTAACTGCCAATTTGATGTTCCCGATTCAAAATTATCCGCAAAAATTTGAGTTGGCTGACCAACAAGAATTGAAGTTGTATCTTTAATTAAAATTGTCCCATTAATACTAATCTTTGCAACAATTTTATGTCTGGATCCATTCTGAATATTATTAGCTACCTTAATTAGTAAAGGATTTGATTGATTTGATTTAGAAGTTCTCGAAGGTAGTGTATCGACTTGAATAACTGAATTTCCAATCAAAGTAAGTTGAGAAGAAAGAGATTCGAACTGTAACCCTATATTATAAGCGTGACTTAAACCTTTATTTTTCAATTCAATTACAAATTTGATTGTATCGCCCCCTTTAATGAAGCCAGAATTTGTAATAATGTTTTTAGAAGCAATTGAAGGGAATTCTCCCACAATCCAGGTATAATAAAGATTAGGTCGTAAATTCTCAATTGCGAGCGGAAAAATTCTTGACTGGCTGGGCCAGAACCCATCAGAAGAACTCCCAACTTCTGGTGTCATTGCAAAGATTTTTGGTCTGATGCTGATTGGTTCACCATCATACATATAATCATCCGAATTACCACGAGTAGAATATCCAACTGTTTGTTGATCTGTTCCGTATACATAACCATTATATGCTGTCATATCACGCGCAAATTCCCTAAATATTAATGAGTCAGGAGTTTCTCTGCTTAAAGCTCCATAAGGATAGATTAAAAGATTGCTGTAAGTATGATAATTCAAACACGCTTTAATCCCTTTTGTTAAAAGAAAATCACGAATGGTTGCAGTTTCAGGTTCACTAAAAGGTGCGGTTCCACGATAAGTATCAGAACTTGGTGAAGTTGACGAACCACCATTAGGTGCATCCCAATAAGTATAAGGTCCATAATTTCTATTCAAATCAACTCCATAACTTCCACCATTATTTCTTCGATTTTTTCTCCACATACCACCTCCGCCGGGATTAGTCGTTCTATTATATTCATAACCATCTGGATTAACAACTGGAATAAAATAAATTTCTCTGTTATTGACCAGATAGGTCACTTCAGGATCAATTCCATATTTTTCAAGGAGATAATACATATAATAAATAATTGTCATCATACCTTGTGGTTCTCTTGCGTGATGAAGTGCAGTGTAAAGCACTTGAGGTTCGTTCTCATTTAAATCAGGATTATCAGAAATCTTAACCATCCATATCGGTCTATTTTCAATTGAATATCCTATTGCTTGCCGTTCTGTAATTAAGCTTGGATAGAGAAGTTTCATTGTATCAAGCTGAGCTACAACTTCATTGAAAGTATAAAATCCACCCATTGAACCATAACCAAATCCTTGAATACCATATTTTTCTTTGAAATAGTTTTCGTCAGTTTTATCCAGCAATTTAATTTGATTATAATATTCATCCCAATCTGGAATGATCACTTCAACATTCAATCCGGATCTCTGAAGCAACTTAATTTCTTCGTAAGAAATCCACAGTTCAGGTTTATCAATGGTCTTAGGATTAAGCTGACAATCTATATCGACACCTGTTTGAAGCAACTTATTTAGATCGGTAAGATTATTAATGTATACTCTCACTTTTGCATATTTATCAGTTTGAGCAAAAATGAAATTTACTATTAATAAAGTAAATACAATTATAAAGTTAATTCGTTTCATACTTTACCCATAAATTATTTCAAGTAAAGACATTTTATTCTTTGAACTTTTGATTTGAAGTTAATTTCCACAAAATAAACTCCCGCTGAAAATCCATCGAAAGAAAATTTTTCAGTATAAACTCCTGCCTGTGAAAAATCTCGATTTAACTCCTGAACTCTTTGACCCAAAGAATTGTAAATTGAAAGTTTTATTTGTCCAGATTCAGGAAGTTCAAATCGGATATTAGTCTGCGAATTGAAAGGATTTGGATAATTCTGATAAAGTTTGAATACAACAGGTAATGTTTCGACTTCTACCTTTAATAGTTCAGCTGGTTTATTCAAAATCAATGGTGATGTTGAATTTAGATAATAAGTTTCTTTATTTAACTCGTCCACTAAAACCAATTGTTGAAAATTATTTATGGATCCAATCAATTCAATTTTCAATGGATAATCAATTGATTGCAATTTAATGTAATTCATTTCACCAATCTGGTTGAGCAGACAATCGTTTGCAAATCTAATGTCGCTTATAGAAGCAGGTGGGTTTGGCGGTAACTCATATCTTTCCTTTTCAAAATTTTCATTTGTCAGATAAAGGATTTGTTTGTAACCATTTATATCAGAAAAAATTAATTTAGTCCAGTCATCATTAATATAGTTTTTAGTCTCTAAATTCTTTGAAGTTGTGTTGAAATTAATTGAACCATTCTGTGAAGCTTTAACCCAATATCCTTTACCTACGTTAAGAGTCAATGAACTCACATAACCATTTTCGAATCCATAAAATGGTGTAATGACAATGTCAGGTGGGTTCGAAGTGATACTTGATACATTTACATTTTTATCATAAACACCAATCATATTCCAACCAGATTTCACCTGAACACTATTCGATGTTGAAGCACTGCCGCATATAGGTATTG
>JBNAWO010000080.1:0-11413 GCA_049699815.1 Ignavibacteria bacterium
CAGGAAAGAAATTCTCCGTCCTTTTTTCTGATCTGAACAGGGAAATTTTTAAGAGAATTATTAATGAGTAGATCGGAAAATGATTCTAAGGCAAAGTTAGAATTAGGTTCAATTATAAAATAGTCTTTTAAATTCCCACCGATAAGTTCTTCTCTTGTGAATCCCGTTTTAGAAATCCAGTTAAGATTTGCATCAAGAATATTTCCGTTCAGATCAATGTTTGTCATCATAACGGGAGTGTGCTTGAAAAGCTCTTCGTATTTAAGCCTTTCGTTTAAAACTGATTGTATGAAAAGAGATTTATCAATTGTTTCAAGGAAGAGAGCCACCGCCATCGAATCAGCAATTTTCCAGATACGAATTGCAAAACTACGCTCCCGACCTTCTTTTTCAATTCTAAATGGTTCAAGATTTGTAATCTGATTTTTTCTAATTGCACTTACAATACATTTGCGAAAATCATCCCAGGTTTCTCTTGGCCAGAAAAGACGAATTTCTTTATTTATTACTCGGTCAAGCGGAAGTGCAAAAATTTCCTGAGCTTCTTCGTTAAAAGAATGCAAGACATATCGATTGTGTTTGTCTCGTTTGATAATAAAAACTGGAAGTGGAATTTTAAGAAAGTTTAAATATGCATCTTCTGAAGCGATTAAATTTTCAGAGTTCAAAACTTTTTGATCATTTTCATTCATCATCTAAATCTGACGAGACTGATTTTTGATCATTACCATTGGAAATGAGTTTGTTAGTGTCCATTTCGAGTTTAATTCCCGCAGCTGCCCGCAATTCTTCAATTTTCTTTAATGGCTTTTCAAGTTGATTTTTTCTGGTTGTAGTCAATTTTTCAAATTCGCGTTTAGCATCGTCAATTTTCTTTCCCATATTTTCAAGTGATTTCAGAAACTCATTCCATTGCTTTTGAAATGATCCCATCAATTCAATGATCTGAGAAGCTTTTTGCTCAAGACTAAAATTATCAACCGCCTGACGAATAATTGCAAGAATTGCATAAAGTGTAATAGGAGAACAAAGAATAACCCTTTGCTTTAACGCTTCATCGATAATTGTTGGGTCATTCTCCATTATGAATGCATACATATATTCATTAGGAATAAAAACCAGAACATAATCAACCGTATTCTCACCTGGATTGATATAATCTCTCGTAGTGACTTCTTTAATTCTTGCTCTAACATCTTTTAAGAAATTTTGTTTGTATGTTTCTTTTTCCGCATCACTGGTTGCGTTCTGATAATTCATATAATTATCATAAGGGAACTTTACATCCATATTTACCTTGAGTTGATTAGGTAATAGAAAAGTATAATCTGGTCTTGTATTTCCTGATTGAATTGCTTTTTGTTTTAAATAATTAATTCCTTCTTTCAATCCACTTAGTCTCAAAATATCTTCAGCCATTCTTTCGCCCCATTGACCCCGAACTTTTGAACTTGCCAGAGCAGTGGTTAATTTACTTGTAGTTTCATTTAATTGTTGAATCGTTTTTTGAGATTCAGAAATTTTTTGAGCCAGCATTCCAAATTTTTCTACTCGATCTTTCTCAAGTTCCTTGATAAGATTTTGAACTTTATTCAATTCTTCCTGCATCGATTGAAAAGTTTGATCAATCAATTTCTTCTTTTCTTCAAGCGTCATCGATCCACTTTGCAATTGACGCGAGAGAGTTTGATTTGCAAGTTGAAGGAATTGTTCTGTGCTTTTGCTCAAAGCTTCCAGAGAAAGATTGGCAAAAGAATTTTTTAGATAATCAATTAATTGTTGGCGTTCTTTTTCTTTTTGTTCTTCAGTCAGATTTACAACTTGAGTTGCAATGTTCTCATAATCTTTCTTTCTTAGAAGAAAAAATAATGAGGCCACTGCACCACCAATAATAAAACCGAGTAAAAAAATTATTACTACTTCCATTTAAATAAAATCCAACTCAAATTTTTTTAAGAAATTCAGTTTAATTTCAATTCACTTATTTGATTTTGTTATTCTAATCAAACCAACTATTTATTTTCTTCTAGTTCTTTTGCTTTTTTATAATAACTTTCAGCTATTTTGAAATTACCAAGTTGTTCATGACAATAAGCAAGTCGTCGATAAGTTTCAGGAGTAACTTCATCTTTCAAAGATTTTAAATAATACCAAATAGCTGTTGCATGATCTCCCATACTTTCATAAGATAAACCGAGATTAAAATTCGTTAAAGGTTTTTCATAAACAAAGAAATTTGGAACAGAATAATTTTTCACTTCAGTTGATTCCAGAATTACTCTTATGCTGTTAATCTGGATTGCAAAGTTTAAATTTTTATCCATATAAGATCGAGAAGAAATAATTCCAATCACATTTCCATATTCATCCAATAGTGGGCTCCCTTCCATACCTTCGGTAGTGGGTCCGGTAAATTGAAAATAAACTTTCCCGGCACCAAAATCTCTCTTTGCACTTATAATTCCTTCTGTAAATGATCTTTCAAAGCCTAATGGATTGCCAATTGTAAAAACTTTGTCACCAACTTTAACATTATCAGAATTGGCAACACTTAAAAATGGTAAACCATTATCATCAATTTTGTAAACAACGACATCGCGACGACGATCAATCTTATAAATTGCAACAGGAACATATTCTTTATCATTCACTTTTATTTTAACATATGTCCCGCCATTGACAAGATTATAAGTAGTAACGATTTGACCATCCGGTGTATAAGTGAAACCCGCACCAATTCGCATCAGGTTTCTATTTTCATCATAAACATTAACAATCGCAACTGCATTTTTTGCTTTTTCAAAAATTTCATAACCCGAAGGAAATTGTTGCGAGTAAATTTTGGCAGTAACAAAAAATAAAAGAAAAAACAAAATAAGCTGGAGATTTTTATTCATATGATTAATTCCTTATGATTTTTCTTAATTAAATTAAATATAATCTAAAGGATTTTCAATTAAATTTGATGATGTTAGTTCAAGCTTGCTCTTAAACATTTTCTTTTATTGTTTGCTTTATGGCTTCAATGATCTGTTTATAACCAGTGCATCGACAAAGATTTCCGGCAATTGCTTCTTTAATTTCTTCTTCGTCAGGATTTTTCTTATATCTTAAAAGAGCATAAGCAGAAAGGATCATTCCAGGTGTACAAAATCCACATTGAACCGCACCATATTTCAAGAAATTTTCTTGCAAAGGATGAAGATTTCCATTACTTGCAATTCCTTCAATTGTAATTACTTCTGCATCATTTATTTCTCCAGCTAAAACCAGACACGAATTAACAGCTCTACCATTTACAATTACGGTACAGGCACCACATTCACCAATTGAACAACCTTCTTTCGTGCCGGTTAAACCAAGATCTTCCCTTAACAAATCAAGTAATCTTTTGTTTGGTTTTGTTTGAATTTCAATTTCTTTTCCATTCAATCTAAAATTAACTCTGATTTTGTTGACTGATTTATTTTTCATCTCGATTCACCTTTTCAAGTAAGTGATAAAATACTTGCTGCAAAACTGGAAGTTTATATTCAGATGACCATCTTAATCCTGTAATTTCTAAAACTCTCTCTCCAAGTTTAATTGCAAGTTCTTTGAATGTATCTGAATTTGCCGGTTTACCTTTAGCAAATTTCTCAAGCTCATAAAGCCTTGTTCCAATTGGAGTAACTGCACCACTGGCAATTCGGAGTTCTTCAATTAAGTTATATTTCTTTTTCAATAAAACAGCAAGAGAAATTCTGCTGATTGCAACTGCTCTTCTTCTTCCGAGTTTATAAAAATCGCCTAAAAGATTTTCTTCAGGTTTTGGAATAATGATTTTTGTAACAATCTCACCTTTTTTTAAGGCAGTTGTATATGGCTTAATCAAAAACTTTTGAAGTGAAATTTCTCTTATTCGTTTCAATGATTGAATTTGAATTTTTGCATTATAAACAAGCAAAGGCGGCACGCTATCAGCACAGGGGGCATTGTTTACAAAATTACCTACAACTGTCGCTCGATTTCTGATTTGAACGCTTCCAACTGTTTCAGCTGCTTTTGTAAGTAATGGAAAATACTTTCTAATTACTTCACTTTCTACTAAATCTGAAAAAGTCACACATGCACCAATTTCAACAGCATTCTTACTTTCTTTTATTCGATGAAGATTTTCAATTTTTTTAATGTCCACAAGCAAATTGGTTTCCAGGAATCTTCTCGATTCAATATGGAAGCCTGGAAGAATATCTGTCCCGCCAGCGAGAACTTTCGCATTTTTATTCTCTGACAAAAGTTTAAGTGCTGAACTTAAACTTTTAGGAGCTACATAGTTAAACTTTTGAATCATAAACTTCCTCGCTTCAAATCTTCTGGCTTCAATTTTCTCTTCAAAATTACTTCTTCGAGATTTATTGGTAGATTAAAGTATCTTTCACCGACAGCATTTCTAATTGCATTATTAATAGCAGCTGAAGTTAATTCAAGTGTAGGTTCACCGAGTGATTTTGCACCCCACGGACCAAATTCATCTCTACCTTCAACAAAAATTGGAACGATTTCACCAATATCTTTGCTGGTAGGAATGATATATTGATCAAAATTTAACTCTCTTGGATATCCATTGTGCTTATCAAGTTCTTCAAAAATCGCATAACCAGTTCCTTGAGTTACTCCACCATAAACCTGACCAAGGGCACCAAGCAAATTAATTACTTTACCAGGATCGTGAACCGCAGTTACTCTATCAACATATACTTCACCGGTCACAATGTTTACGCGAACTTCAGCAACCTGACAACCATAAACATAAGTAAAGTAAGCTGAACCCTGACCATTTTCTTCATTCCAGTGGATTTTAGGTCCAGGATACCATCCAATGGTTGCAAGGCAAATTGAGTTCTGATATGCCATTTTAACAAATTCTGGAAATGAGAGTTTAAGATTTTCATTCCCTTTCACAAATACCTGATTATTCTCAAAAACAATAACATCTTCATCATTCAAATTCCAGTGGTCTCTGAGAAAATCTTCAAATCTTTTTCTTAAAACTTCGGCGGCATTTTTAACGGCACCGCCTCCCATAATCGTTGATCGAGATGCAACCGTTGGACCGCTATCGGGAATATAAGCTGTGTTCAATTCCAGGTAATAAATATTTTCAACAGGAATTCCTAAAATTTCTGAAACAATAATTGCATAAGTTGTTTTCATTCCCTGACCATTTTCAGCAAGTCCACAAAGTAAATATGCGCTTCCATCATTTTGAACAGAAAGATATGCAGCAGCTGCATCTACACCTTCAGCACCGAGTGAACTTCCACGAAAACTAACAGCTAGTCCAATTCCCTTTTTCCACACATCATCAGGATGAACGAATTCATCTTTTTCAAGAATCAAATTTCGTTTCTTAATTTTTTCTTTGAACTCAATTGCTGGAATTCTACGATTGTGATGTTTTTCATTCTCAAGCCATTTTTCTTTAAAGTTTGTTGTTTCGCAGGCTGTTTCGAGAACTTTTAATAGATTAACATCGTGATTTTCTAGTCGTTGCCCGCTTGCAGTAATCGAACCTGATTTGTAACCATTAATTTTTCTAATCTCATCAGGAGTCATTCCAAGACTAACGGCAATATCATCCATCAAAGATTCTTGTGCGAAAATAATTTGTGGAGAGCCAAATCCACGCATTGCCCCAGTATATGGATTATTAGTGTAAACTCCCCGAACATCTGTCCATACATTTTCAATCTCATAAGGTCCTGTAGCTTGAACAACTGAACGCCAGGTTACAAATGGAGTCATAGAACAATAGGCACCACCATCTGAAAGGATATCAATTTTCATCGCTTTAATTTTTCCATCACGATTATAACCGACTTTGTAATGCATTATGTATGGATGTCTTTTGTAAGATTCTAAAATTGATTCTTCTCTTGTGTATTTTATTTTAACAGGACGACGAGTTTTTAATGCAGCTAAAGCAGCACGAGCTGATAAGATACACATAATGTCGTCTTTCCCACCAAAAGAACCACCGAGTTCTGCCTGCTCAACCTTAACTCTATTCAATGGCAAACCTAAAACTTCAGCAACTATTCTTCTCGCTGTAAATGGATTTTGAATACTTCCAATTATATAAACACCTTTATCACCTTCAAGTGGAATTGCAGTTACACACTCGGGTTCAATGTATGCGTGTTCAATATGTGGAGTCGTATATGTTTGTTCCAAAATAAACTCAGATTCAGCAAATCCTTTTTCCACATCACCTTTTCTTAGCGGATGATGAACAATAAGATTTGAACCAAACTCAGGATGAATTAAAGGTGCATCTTCATCTAAAGCTTTTCTCGGATCAGTTAAAATCGGGAGTTCTTCGAGTTCTATTTTCACTATTCTTGCAAGTAATCTCAGCTCATCTTCATCTTCGCCGACAAGCATTGCAACAACATCTCCTGGCGTTACAATTTTCTCAAAAGCAAAAACAGGTTGATCTTTCCTAATCAAACCGGTTTTTTTCAAACCTTTAATATCATTTGCATCAATAATCGATATGATAGCCGGATGATTTTCTATTTCTGAATAATCTATTTTTTTGATTAAAGCATGCGTAGCTTTTGTTCTGACCATAACTCCGAATAACATATTCGGGAATTTATAATCATCAGCGAATTTTGCTTCGCCGGTTACTTTTTCTTTCCCATCAGGACGAACAACTGGTTTTCCAACAACATTAAATTTCTCTTTCATAGTCTTAAACTTAATTTTTTATTCATATTTCAATTTCAAACTTATCTTTAAGCCTCAATCCCTGCTTAACAATTTCGAATTTAAATTCATTTTCATCGAATTGTAATTGAAAATCTTTCATCAAAAATTTTCCATTCTGAATGACAGACACAGGCTGTCTTTCGAGCAAAGCATAGACGAAATGTCCCCAGAAATTCTCAGCAGTTAAATTATTAACCGGAACATAATCCCATATTACGAGATCAGCTCTTTCACCTAAATTCAAATTTGTGAAATCCTCGAAATAATTTCGGACAAATTTTATTTGATCAAAATAAATTTTCTGAATCCATTCAAATGCATTCGACATACTCTCACCAGAATGGCGATAAAGCAAGAACAATTGCTTTAATGTTTTTGCAATGTTTGAATGCATTCCATCGGTGCCGGCAATTGTCGTGACTCCTCTCGGAATTTTTTTGTACTTAGGCAGTCCAACTGAATTATTCATATTTGAATCAGGGTTGAGCGCTAGAGCAGCACCTACTTCTTCTATCTTTTTATATTCCTTTTTCTTCAAATGAATTCCATGAGCTAAAATTGATTTCGAGTTTAAAAGATTAAATTTCAATAATCTTTCCAGAGGTAAAAGATTAAACTTCTTCTCAGTTATTTCTCGATCGATTTTATCTTCACAGAGGTGAATGTGGACTCCCGTATTAAAATCTTTTAATAAACTAGATACAAATTTTAGAGTTTGATCTTTCAAAGTAAAAGAAGCGTGAAGTCCAAACATACCTTTGAAATTTTCATTTGAACTTTCGATAAAGTCATAATTTTCTTGAACTGCGAGTTTTGTTAGCTCAATTCCATTTCTATTGGTTGTTTCGAAACAAAGAGTTCCGCGCAGACCAAATTGTGAAAGTGTTTCTGAAATAATCTTTAAACTGCCCGTTGTAAAATTTGGTGATGAATGGTGATCGAAAATGTAAGTTGTTCCAGTTCGAATTGATTCAATTGCTGCCATTAGAGCTGATGCACGAATCATGTCCTCATCTAAAATCAGATCAAGTTTCCACCACAAATTTTTTAAGATCTTGTGAAAGTTTTCCGTTGAGCCTTTGACAATCAAGCCTTTAGCCAATCGTGAATAGATATGTTCATGAAAATTAATAAATGGAATAGTTGCAACTCTCCCATCAGCATCGTAGACATTCTCATTTTCATTCTTTTCTAATTTACCTGCAACAAAATCGAGAAAGTTTTTAGGTTGAATCTCGGCAATCCTTCCATCTTCTATTTTCAAATCACAAAAAACTGGATTTACAAGTTTATCACTAATTTGACCTAAAAAGAGATTTTTAATAAAAATAACTTCTGATGTCATTTCAAACTCCAAATTTATTAGAACAAATATTTTTCAGTAATCAGCACGCCAGATTGAAGTTGCCAGAGTTGCTAATTCTCTCTGTCTTATTTTTATATCTTCAAAGCTAAATTCTGTCCACCTCGCCGCTATTTCTTTTGTCAATTCATATTGAGAATTCTTATAGATCTCTAATTTATCTTTAAATGATTTGTCCTTTGCTTCTCGATTTAATTTGGGTTCCAGGAGAGTCATATTTCCTATTGTGTTTAGTTTGTCTTCATCTTCGATTATTTCAATTTTGAAACTTTTAGGAATTATATGTTCAATGGTTGCTTCACTTTCAAATAGATGATAAGCTTTATTGTATTTTCGATTTTCAATATTCAAAAGAAAAGAAATAATTTTTCAATAAATCTGTGGTTGTTAATTCTATTCCACGAGCATTTAGAGTCTCAAAAACTGTGTAAGCCGATATACTATCCTCTACAATAATTTGAATAATAACCAATCTACTTAACAAAACCTGCTCAACAAAGTCGACTATTTCTTCACCTTTTTCAAATTTTAACTCATCTATTTTGTGTTGAAAATAATTAAATGCTTTTATGAATAATTTATTCGAATCTGGTAACCTTGATAAACTAACAGGTTTCTTTAATTGAACAAGATAAGAATTATATAAGTCTCGATCTGTATCATTTAAAATTAACTTTGGTCTGTAAGTAAGTGACCTTGGTTCTTTAAAACCAATATAATTATTTAAATAAAGCTCTTTTCTCTCTAAATTTTTATTAGTATCAATTCCATTGTTAGCAAGTTCTTCAAGCCTTTTTACACATACTAAAATTAAAATGCTTAGAGTTGCTAATCTTTGTTGTCCATCAATAACTATAAAAATCTTGTTATCATCTGATTTCAAAACTATTATTCCTAAGTAATGAATTTTCTCGTCATTATTCTTCAAATCGATTATATCCTGCCATAAATCTTCCCAGTGTTCTTCTTCCCAGGAATAACTTCTTTGAAATCTTGGAACAATATAGGTCTTTGCATTGCCAAGAATCTCAGAAATGTTTAAGGTTTTTGTGTCGAAGAAGGGCTTAGGCATAAAAGCTCCTCAATCTAAAATTCATCAAATACTCCTACACAATTTAATAAATTCAAATAAGTGTTTCAGACAACTATTAACTATTTCGCACCTTCTCATTGAATTCATCAATTAACCTATCCCATAATTCAATTGTATTGTATTTTTCTTTCCAATAATTTTCATTATACCATTGTGCGTTTAATTCTTCGACAGATTTACCTTGCTGTTCAATCCAGGTAAAATATTTCAAATTATGGATTGTCTTTTTATCGTAATAAGAAAGTTCTTTCATAAAATCAATTGTTTGATTTTTAATACAAACATTCCAATCAAGTTCAGCCTGTTTTTCAGAATATTTGCCCCATTGTTCATTCATTTCTTTTAATCTTGAGCGATACATTTCAACAGAATCAGTAAACACCGTAAAAATCACATCATTTTCATTAAACTCAAACCACTTTGCAAGTTTAATTGAACTTAAAACATTACTGATTGAAGAAATTCCAAGCCAGGAAAGTTTTTTAATGACATCCTCTTCAATTCCAAGTAAGGACAAAAATTTCAATCCAGCTTCTTCATTGAATAGACGCAGGATTCTGAGCGGATGTTCATCGTCAATTGCCGTAACTAAATCCGTATTTTTTACATTGTGTATCCAGGGAATGTGTTTATCGCCAATGCCTTCAATTCTATGTCCACCAAATCCATTCATTAATAAAGTCGGGCACTGAAGAGCTTCAGAGGCGACAATTCTAACTTGAGGGAAAATTTCTTTTAAATAATCACCAGCTCCAATTGTACCAGCCGAACCTGTCGCACTTACAAAACCACTTAATCTCGAATTTTCATTTTTTATTTTGTTAAATACTTTTTCGATTGCAGAGCCAGTGACATAATAATGAAAACATGAATTCCCGAATTGATCAAATTGATTGAAGATAAAATATTCGTCACTTGTTCGCTCAAGCTCATGACATTTATCGTAAATTTCTTTCACATTACTTTCGCAACCTGGTGTTGCGTAAATTTCAGCACCAATATTTCTCAACCAATCGAATCTTTCTTTGCTCATTTCTTCCGGAAGAATTGCGACCGCATGGACAGAAAGAAGTGCTGAATTAAAAGCTCCTCCGCGACAATAATTTCCTGTCGAGGGCCAGACTGCTTTGTGATACTCGGGATTGAATTTACCTGTAACAAGGTAAGGAACTAAAACTCCGTAAGTTGCACCAACTTTATGAGCACCTGTTGGAAAAAATTTTCCAACCAGTCCAATAATTCTTGCTTTAACTCCAGTAATTTGTTTTGGAATTTCAAGAAAGTTTATTTCTCCAATACTTCCTGTGGCGGGATCATTTTGCCAGTTGATTCTGAAAAGATTTAATGGATGAATTTCGTCCATCCCGATATTTTTTAATTTCTCTTTAATCTCATAAGATATAGTTTCAGGATTTTTTAGCTCACTAAACTTTGGAAGTATAATATTTTTTTCTTTGCATCTCTGGATTGTTTTTTGAAGGAAGGCTTCGTTTTCAATTTTCCATTCCCATTTCTTCATTTTGACCTCTCAATATTTAATTCATTTTTTCAAAAATAATTTATTTCAAAGTAAGAATATGGATTTTTTACTGAATAGAGAAAAAACATTCTTAAATCTTCCACTTGATTTTAAAAAATTATAAACTCAAATTAAAATAGTGATAATAATGATTGAAGATGAAAAATTTACCTGAGAACGAATTAATACATTTAATTCTGAGAAAAATTCCAATTGTATTCTGGACAGTAGATAAAAATCTCAAATACACTTCATCTTTTGGGGGCGGATTAAAAGATCTTGGATTGAAAGAAAATCAAGTAGTAGGTCAAAGCTTATTTGAATATTTTCAAACTGACGATGAAAATTTTCTTCCCATCGATGCTCACCTGAAAGCCTTGCAAGGTGAAAAGTGCGAATACATATTTCGTTTCGGAAAATTAACATTTAAATCTTATGTTGAACCAATCTATAATGAACAAAATGAAATAGTTGGTGTAATTGGATTTGCAATTAACATAACCGAGCAAGAAATCATTTATGAGAATTTAAAAGTCAGTGAGGCAAAATATAAAGCACTATTTGAATCTGCGGATGATGCAATTTTCTTGATGGATGGAGAAATTTTTATTGATTGTAATTCTGCAATACTCAGAATGTTTAACTGCAATAGAGACGACATAATTGGTCAACCACTTTATAA
>JBNAWO010000081.1:0-5279 GCA_049699815.1 Ignavibacteria bacterium
TATTCGTGTTGAAATTTAATCTATAAATTAGAGTTTCACCTTTTTGAACCAGAATTGTATCGATCAAATAACCGAATTTTGGATTAAAAATATTTAAGATTTGTTTACCAGGCTTAATGGCGATAGGTTTGGGCAAGGGAGTTATCCCGTAATTTTTCTCATTAATTTTAATCTCACCCCAAGGAATAACCTGAAATAAAACATAACCATAGTTTTCATAAAAGTTGAAATCAAAACGATTAATCTTATTCGCCTTTATCTCAAGCATAGTGTCTATGGTTGGGAAATTTGGATGCACAAGTTTCAAATGATATATGCCAGATTTGAGTTTAATCGGTTCTTTTAAGGGAGTAGTTTCAACTTTCTGATCATTAATATAAATATCTGCCCAGGGAGAGCAGGTTATGAGTAATTCTCCAATTGTTTCTATGGTTTCATTTTCTGATGAATTAGATTCTTTTGAATTTTCAACTATTGATAAATTCTTTTCAGGTTGTTCTTTTTTTTGATTTAATTTTTGAAAAGTTTCTTTGTCAGGCTGATTGTTGAGTGATGTTTGTGGAATTTCTTTAATGTTCATTTGACTTGATTTTGAAATTTCATCATTAATACTTGATTTTTTTTGTTCCAGTAAAAGCATAATACCATTGATTGTAATCAAGATAAGTGAAGCAACTAAAATTGTGGCTATTGACAATTTAAGCTGGTGATTTTTCTTTTTTGTGTTCAGAATTTCTTCGGCTTGTAAACCTGAATCAATTAAAATTTCATTAATTGATTTATATCTTTTATCAATAGATTTTTCAAGACATTTGAAAATTATCGATTTCCATTTTTCTGGAGCATTTTCAAGTTTTTGTTCAAGGATTTCTTTTTCAAGAAATAAAATATTATTAATTGTAGTTGTAATGTCTTTTCCAACAAATGGATTTGAACCAGTCAAAATTTCAAACAAAATGATACCAAGTGAAAAAATATCGCTGGCTGGAGTTAGTTTTTCTCCACGAATTTGTTCAGGAGACATATAACCTGGGGTGCCGACAATCGATTCTTTTTGTGTGACCAGAATTTCATCGTCACCAAGTGCAAGTCCAAAGTCGGCAATTTTGATATTAAGATTTGAATCTATGAGAATATTTTCTGGTTTCAGATCTCGATGAATTATATTTTTAGAATGAGCGTAACGAAGTCCGGATAAAATTTGAATTACAATCTTTTCAAAGTCATTGAATTCAAGTCTATTATTTTTAAGGAAATTTCGAAGTGAAACTCCCTCAAAGTACTCAAAAGAGATGTAAAAATAATTTTGATATGTTCCAAAATCTAAGACTTTGATAATATTCGGATGTTCAAGGAGAGCAAGAATTTTTGCTTCTCTCTTGAAGCGATGTAAAATTGTCTGATCGGTTAAATTTGAGGTATCAAGTGATTTTAGAATAATCTTTTTGTTCAAATAAATATGATTTGCAAGGTAAACTCCGGTTTGAGAGTCTTTCTTCAGAGTTTCAATAATTTCGAATTTTTCCAAAAGAGTTTTTGCTTCACTCATTATCATTAAACTCGTTAGAGTTGATTTCCTTCAATTTCATTTGAACCCATCTAACTGAAACACCAAGCGATTTTGCGGTTTGAGTTCTGTTGCCGTCATACTCTTTTAATCTTTTTAAGAGTAAAAGCTTTTCAAAATCATCGAGTGTTCCTTTAAAGTCAAGCAAGCTTTCTTCATCTTCGATTATTATGTGTTCAGGAGTCAATTGATTAGATTCACACAGAATCAAAGCTCGTTGAATCACATTTTCGAGTTGTCGAACATTTCCGGGCCAATAGAAATTTTCTAATTTCTTCATTGCTGATGGTGTGATGGTGATTTCTCTATTAGAAAATTTTTTGATGAAGTGATGAACCAAAAGTGGAATATCGCTTCTTCTTTCTCTAAGCGGTGGAATTTCAATCGGAAAAACATTCAATCGATAGAATAAGTCTTCACGAAATTTATTTTCACCAACGAGTTGCTTTAAGTCTTTATTTGTGGCAGTAATAATTCTGACATCCACTTTGATTGGTTTTGTATCGCCGAGCCGAATGATTTCTTTGTTTTGTAAAACTCTTAAAAGCTTTGCTTGAAGTGCTGGAGATATATCAGCAATTTCATCTAAGAAAAATGTTCCTCCGTCTGCAACTTCAAATAATCCTTTTTTGTCTGATGTAGCTCCTGTGAAGGCACCTTTCTTATATCCAAATAATTCACTCTCAAGCAAAGTATCTGGAATTGAACCACAGAATTGTGCAATGTATGGCTTATCTCTTCTTCGACTTAAATTGTGGATTGATCTTGCTACAAGTTCTTTTCCCGTTCCGCTCTCACCCAAAATTAAAACTGTTGCATCTGTTGCAGCGACTTTGTGAATTAATTGAAAAAGTTTTTTAATCGCAGGACTCTCGCCAATGATCTCTGGAATTTTCTGTGTCGATTGAAGCTGAGTTTTTAAATAGAGATTTTCATTTGCAAGTTTCTGGAGATTTATAATTTTATCGAGAGCAAGAGAGACTAGATTAGAGAAGAAATCTAAAAAGATGAGATTTTCTTCTGTAAATTCTTTCCGATTTATTTGACTATCGACAAGAATTACGCCCCAGACATTTCCATCTTTAATAATAGGAACGCCTAAAACAGATTTTATCTTATGGATTTGAACGCTATCGAATTGAGAAAGGGCAGGATCACTTTGAACATCGTGATAAAGAAAAGGCTTTTTGCTTTGGACAACCTTTTGCAAAATTCCTGAGGAAAAAGAAGACAAATCTTGAATTGTTTCTTTTTTTAAATTTCTTGCAGCAATAATTTCAAATTTTTTTTTCAAGTTATCATACTTAGCAAATAATCCTCTTTCAGCATTTACAACATTTATTACTAGATCAAGTGTCTCTTCAATCAAGCCTTCTTCGTATTCGAGGGAATTCAATCTTCGGCTGATATTATAAAGCAGCTCAAATTGGTCTCGTGTGATTGTTTTAATCTTTTTTATTTCTTCTGTCAAAGTCATAGTTCTTTAAAAAAATTTATTTTACAACAAATGAACCTGGTTTAGAACGAGCTCTATTCAAAAATTGATCAACGCACCAAACAACCCAATAGTAATTTCCCGCTGGTAAATCATTTTCGATTTGTACTCCCGTTTCTTCCATCGAAATATTTTCTTTTGACCAAACGGTTTTTGGAGGAAATTCATCGTTAAAAACTTCGACTGAATAATAAAACTTAAAACCCGGAATAAATCTTCGCCATTGGAGGTAAGGTTTACTTGAAACAGTATCGTTGTTCAATGGAGCTTCGAGTGTAATTTCGTTTTTAATGATTCGGTTAAGCTTTTCTTCTCCAATCTTAAATAGATCTCCAGAAAAATCTTTAACTAAAATATTGAATTTAATTCCAATTATTTCAGAAAAATCTTCAACATTGAAATCAAGCTCATCAAATGTTCGTTCGTAGAATTTTGTCTGTGGGTTATAACTTAATGAAAATCTGGATTTGTCAGATGAATTTTCAAAAAAAACAGAATCAACATCATTATCTCGATCACTAATTTTTACACTCAGATTTAAGGTTGTTGATTGCAAATTTGGATATTGATTTAAAAGAACAGAATAAAACGCAATGCTGTCGAGTTTTGGAATTTGATTTAGAAAAAACTCCTTGTAAAAATTTGTCGAATTCCAGTTTACAAATACTGAATCTTGTTTGTATCCATCTTGAATTACTTTTAACCAACCGTTTTTAAAATTTTGAATATCAATCCTGAAATAACCATTTGATGAAGTCAGAACAGCCTTATTTTCATTTTGCCAGATAACAAATGCATTTGAAATCGGAATTCGAGGTAACGAAAAAGAATAAACATAGCCTTCAATTATGTAAGTTTTTTTTGACGGATTTTGTGGATCGAATGGATTTAAATGTGGTGCATCACAACTCAAATTGAGCAATGTTAATATAAACAAGAATGTAAAAGTAAAAATTAATTTGTAATTCTTTGACATCTATTTATAGTTCAGACTTTTATCAAATATAATTTATTCATTTAACTAATTTCTTAAAAACAAAATTGCTACTCCTGTAACAGCAATAAAAGCTCCAAGGATTGATCAGTAAGTTAATTTTTCATCATAAAAATACCTGACCAGGGGAAGCATAATGACAGGAGGTAAAGCCATAATTGTAGAAGCTATTCCAACTTTTGTATGAGATATTGCAATTAAACTAAAAGTGATTCCTAAGAAAGGACCAGCAATTGAACCGCCAGTTGTTAATATTAAAGCTTTCAGATCTTTTCGAAAAACATTGATTGGATTTTTGAGTTTTTTCATCAAAATAGATGCAGGGAGTAAAATTGAAAGTGATGCAGCAAGTCTTACACTTGTTGCAACAAAACCATTTAACGAATTGCTTGAATCCATAAACGCAATTTTTGCAAATACAAGTCCAATTCCCTGACCAATTGATGCTAACAGAGCAAATAATAATCCTGAGTAATTAATCTTTTCAGATTGATTTCCATTTCTTTCATAGACGACAAGTAAAATTCCTGATAAAGTAATTATCATTCCAACAATACTAATGAGATTTAATTTTTCGTTAAGGAGTAAAAATGCAAGAAGCGCCGCAACAGCAGGTGATAGAGACATAATAAGCATACTGATTCTGGCTCCAATTTCTCTGTAAGCGAGGAATAAAAAAGAATCACCAAAAGTTAATCCAACAAATCCACTTAAACTTAAATAAAAAATTTGTCTGGTTGTGAGAGAAAAATTGAAACCAAAAATGAAAATTACAAGAGTGAGAAAAATTAAAGCCAAAATTTGTCTCGAAACATTTAATTGAATACTACCAATTCTGGTAACAGCACTTGCGAAAAGAAGAGATGTAACTGACCACAAAAATGCAGTCAATAATGCTGAAAGTTCACCAATCATATTTATCCATATTTTTGTTAATCGATTTGCAATTTAATTTTTTAAAAATTCTGTTTTTAGTTGATCTTAATTGGATGCAGTCTCTCTATAATGGTTTAAATAAAAACGAGTGCAAATCTAAAATGTTTTTATGACTTTTTAGGGATAGGACTTCCAAATTTGAAGATTAAAGAACTTAATCTTGTTAATTTTCAATTTATAATAATTATAACTCATTTCTGATTAAGATACATTTTGACTCTTTTGAAAACTCACACAGTGGACAGTTTTGTTGGTGCATCTTAAAATTATGTGTTTCAATATTTTTC
>JBNAWO010000081.1:5289-11354 GCA_049699815.1 Ignavibacteria bacterium
CAACACATCTTCAAATTTCATTTTGATATGAAGAATATCTGTTGATGTAAAACTTTTGATAAATGCTTTTTCCGGATAATTGATGAAGTATAAAATCAATCTAATTTTATCCGTATTGAAATAAATAGACGAAATGAAAACATAAAATTCCATTTGATTAAGATACTCTTCAACTTTTTTCTCGTAGTCTGAACTTTCAAAATTATCTGTTTTGTAATCAATGATTGTAATCCCTTCATTCTCAAGATTAATTCTATCAATTACACCAAGCAGAATATGATTTTGAAACTTTACTTTTATCTCAAATTCTTTCAAAGCATTTTTATGATTGATAATCTTAACAAAACTTTCTTCTTTAAGGAGTTGTGTGACTTTATCTTTAATTTCTGCAATATATTTTGATTTGATTGAATCGGGATAAGATTCAAGAATTTCATTCAACAAATTTTCGACTTCTAAAAGATCAGCTTGATTTAATCTTTCCATCAACTGATGAAAGATTAAGCCAAAATCAGCGCCGAAAATTTCGTCATCATTTATTCTTTCAGATAGATAAGTTTTATGAGGATTGTAGCCAATTATAAATTTCAACAAATACTTTACCGGGCAAAATTGAAAAACATTTAGTTGTGTTGCAGTAAAAATTTCATTTTTAGATTTATCTTTTATTTGATCAATGTGAATTGAAAGTTTCTTCAGTTCTAAAATATCTTCGTTCTTTTCTTCAAATTCTCTCTGAGTAATGGTAAACTCATCCTTCAGAATTTCAATCTCTAAATTAATTTCTTGTTCAACTTCAACTGGCTTCTGATTTTCAATTTTCAGGAATTTTAACTTATCAGGAATGGATATCAAATTATCTTTATTAAAACCAATTGGTGGTAGATTTTTTAATAAAATATTTTTGAAACTAAAAGTTTTATTAATTTCATCTTTTTCCAGATTATGGCTGAATGAAATTATAAGTTTATCTGTTGCCCGAGTTAAGGCTACATAGAGCAATCTTAACTGCTCGTTGTATTCAATGCCTTCGTTGACTTTTGTTCCAAAGAAGGACGACAGAGAATGAATGTTTGTTCCAGTTTCATCATCAAAAATTTTGAAACAAAAACCAAAGTAATCGTTGATAGAAATTTCACCGAAGCGATCACTTTGTCGTTTCAAGTTCTTTTCAAAATTTGGAAGAATGACGATAGGAAATTCGAGCCCTTTTGCCTGATGCATTGTCATCAATTGAACACTTCCTCGAATTTCACTTATAACTGCTTCGGCGGTTTGTTCTTTTTCGAATGCTTCCTTGAGATAGTCTGAAAATGTTCTTATGTCTTCAAGACCACTTGAAACAAAATTATGAGCTTCGTTAATTAATTTTTCTACATTAGCAATGATTTGAGATTTCTTTGGATGTCTGTCGATTTTGCCGAAGTAATCTGTATCATTAAGAATTCTTTGCAAAAGTTCGGGCAGACTGTATCGTGGTGCAATTTGAATATGATGATTTAAGATTGAATAAATCTCTTTGAATGGATGCTCATTGGAGATTTTCTGAGTTTCTAATTTCAATCTTTCGAAGTATGAATAATGATCATTATAATTCAGAGCTAAACTTAAAATCAAATTATCACTCAAAGCAAAGAAAGGTGAACGAAGAATAGCAATCAGTGAATCATCATTTTTTGGATTGGAAAGAAAATTTAAATAATTCAACCAATCTCGAATTTCTTCAGATTGATAATAACCTCTGCCACCGCTTACAACAAAGGGAATTCCTCTTTTAATGAACTCGTTCTCGTATGATTTCATTTCTTTGTTTGTTCTAAAAAGCAGAGCAATATCGCCAAATTCAATTTTTCTTTTTGCATTTTTCTCGCGATCAAAAATTTCTTTACCAGAGTTAATTAAATAAAGAATGTATTCAGCAACTCTTGCACTCTGAATTAAATCTTGCCTGTCTTCTTCATCAAACTCGCTGATAAGGAAGACAATCTTCTCATCTGAGTATTTTTCTCTTCCAACTTGTAGCTCTGAATACTCTACTTCTTGATGATAATTGATTTGAGTTCTCGTTTGCTTTTCAAGTAAAGATGAAAAAACTTTGTTCACAAATGCAGCAATTGACGGAGTAGAGCGAAAACTTGTGTTGAGTGTAACTACACCTTTTACTTTAGTTTGTTCGTATCGATTAGAAATTTCCTTTTTGAAATCTTGAAATACATTTAGTTGTGCATTCCTGAAACCGTAAATACTTTGCTTCTCATCTCCAACTACGAAGACATTATGTTCATCATCAAAATCGTTTGTGATTTTTCGAATTATGTTGAATTGAATAGAATCTGTATCCTGAAATTCGTCAACTAATATAAACTTATATCGTATTGAAATTTTATTTTGGACGGTTTGGTTATCAAGAAGTTTCTCAGCCAGAATGAGTAAGTCTTCGAAATCTAAAACGCCTTCAAGATTTTTATATTCTCTAAATTTCTCCTTAGCTTCATAATAGACTTGGATTAACGATTTGGTATGATTAAATCTTATCTTTTCAAAAACATCAGAGAAATTGACTTTATCTTGAAAATCAGAAATCTGAGAAATGATTTTCTGAAATTCAAAAACAGGAGAATCTTCACTTAAATTCTTAAAATAAGATTTTCTGACCTCAAACTTTTTGGTGAGAATGAATTCACATATTAATCCAACGATCCTCTGAAGTTTTGAAAAGTCATGGTCGTTTAAGAAAGAGTTTAAACTTGAAACAATTTCATCAATTCCATCAATAACTTCCTGCTTATTTTTTTTAACAGTGACTTCATCTTTGATTAGTGGAAGCAAGTCTAATGCTCTTCGTATTTTATCTTCATAAATTGATTTGAAATAATTTTGTGACTCTTGCTTAATTTTTTCAAGGTAGACTTGAAAATCGAATTCGTGATTACTCAAATAAATTTTTTCAATTAGTTTATCGGTGAAGTATCTTTTTTCAATTAATTCGTTAAGGAAATCGATTGTGTTTTCCCTACCAAACATTCTTAAAAGATTTCGAGTGCCTTCATCGTTCTGTTCTAATTTTTCAATTAAAGTGTCTTCAACACTTTTTTCAATTAATTCTTTCTTGCGAAAATCGTCAATGATTTCTGTAGATGGATCAATTCCAGCATCGATTGGGAATTCTTTAAGCAGATCGAAACAGAAAGAATGAATTGTAGAAATTTTAACTGAAAGAATATGTTCGCGAAATTCTTTGAGCTTTTTGTATTCATTTGGATTTTTTGTTTGCTCCAGGACTTTATCAAGTTCGTTTGAAATTTTATAAATGAGTTCCGAAGCAGCTTTTTCAGTAAAAGTTATTGCGACAATTTCTTTGAACTTTATATTTTTTTTGAGAATAGTTTCAATAAATCTTTTTGTTAAAATAAAAGTCTTGCCTGAACCAGCATTCGCAGTAACAATTGTATAAATATCTAAATTAAGAGCCTGGATTTGTTGATCAGTTAAAATGCTCATATGACTCATCTTTAATTTGCGGAATTGCAATCATTACTACTGTGCCTTTTCCGACTTCGCTTTTGATTTCAATTGTTCCATTGATGTCGTTCAAAATTCTTTTAACAATTGGCAAACCGAGTCCTGAACCTTCTGTTTTTGTTGAAAAGTTTGGATCGAAAATCTTTTCCAAAATTTCTGATGGAATTCCCGTTCCGTTATCTTCAATATTTACAAAGCAATAGTTTGCATCTTTGTAAAGTTTAACTTTTATTTCTGTGGAACTTGCTTGAACAGAATTTTTGATTACGTTGATAAAAACTCTTTTTAATTCTTCTTTATCAGCACTTACAAAGAAAGTTTCATTTTGAACCGATTCAAATTCAGTTTTAGTTTCTGCTGAGAAAAGATCAATAACTTCTTTTAGAATTTCTTCAAGATTGCATTTAATTATTTTTCTCTCAGGCATTCGAGCAAAGTGAGAAAACTCGTTTGTAATTTTTGTAAGAGTTTCAATTTGTTCAATTAAAGTTGTAGAGACTTTCCCAAAAATTCGAGCAAATTCTTTTTTGTTTTCTTTGTAAAGAAATTGGAGATGTTGAAGAGATAATTTCATCGGAGTTAATGGATTTTTAATTTCATGGGCAACTTGTTTTGCCATTTCTTTCCAGGCTTGTTCTCTTTCAATTCGAGCTAAATTCTTTCGAGATTCTTCCAGATCAGAAATCATCTTATTAAATGCTTCAATTAAATCGCCAACTTCTCCAGTTTCATTAGGCTCGAGTTTTACTGAAAGATCTCCTTTGGAGACTTTCTTTGTTGCTTCTGTTAATTCTGAAATTGGTTTTGTTAATTTTTCAAAGAATAAATTGCCAAATAGGAAGATCAGAAGAAGAGTGAAAGAATAAGCTCCGAAAATGAATGTATCGATTTGTCCAAGTTCTCTCTGTATTTTCTCGTGTTGATAAATTGTTGGAACTGAAAGTATTAAATCTCCGGTTTCGGATTTAATTTTTTTGTAACCAACCAAATATTGATAGTCTGATATGTATTCGAAATCGAAAGAATAATTTTTGTTTTTAAAGAACAAATCGTCAAAAACTTTAGATGGAATTGATTTCGGGAAAAATCCAATCTCATAAAGCTTTTGCTGTGTCGAATAAATCAGCACAAAATTTTTAAATGCGTTGAAATCGACATTCAACTTCTGACTTAGAGTGTATAATTCTTTGAAATTTAATTTCGAATTTATTTGAAGAGTTAAAATGTCTAAATCTTTTTTCAAATTATTGGAAAGATTATTCTTCCATCTTTGCATTTCTGATTCACGTGTAAAGTAAGCAAGAATAATAATGGGGATCAAAGTCACAAAGAATAAACCAATGAAAAGTCTTGTCTTAAATTTTAATTTAAATCTATAACCTCTGGCGAGCAGAATTAATATCCCAATTGCTAAGATGATAAGAGAAATAATCAAATGAACAAGTATGAATTTAAAAAGACTGAAAATAACGAAAATGTAACCGCTCTTTGGAATGCTTACAGAAATAAATTCAATTGGTTGTTCCGGATTATAAATCAAAAAATAAGAATGATACTTCTTATCGTCGATTTGTTCATTCAGCCAGAATTCGTTTTTGTTGTCAACTAAAGCGTTGTTTATAAAACTTGTATCAAAATCTCGAACTTCCGGTAATTCATTTCCCTTGATTAATTCAAGTTCATTATTTCTGAAAATATAAACGACCGCATCGGGGAGAAGATTAAATGGGTTCTTCTCGTATTTAATATTCTTAAAAAGCGTATTAGAGCTTGATGGTTGAAAATTTTCCTGACTCAGTTCAATTACAACACCGCAAAATCCTGTTATTGTGTTGTTAAACTTAATTGGAATTACTCCAAATAAATTATTGGGTGAGTGAGCTTTAAATAAAAAGATAGTAAGGTTGTTCACAATTTTTGGCTCGAAATATTCATTCAAATAATTTGGTTCATTCATTCCAAAACCAAATGAGCCGAGCGGTTTTCCGTATTTATCAAAAAGAAATAAGTATGAATTCAAACCTTCGTCACTTAAAACACTATTTATCCACAATTGGTATGCTAAAAAATTGAACTCTGAGTTAGTATATCCAGCTGTTGCTTCAATGTAAAAGAGCTTGCTCAAATCTGGATCTGTTCCAATCTGTTGCAAGGTTTGATTTAATGCAAAGTTGATTATCTGTTCTCGTGGTTTTAGTAATTCGTATGCAATAGTTTTCTGGAGTTCTTTTTTCTGTTCTTCGTTTTTTTCATAAAGAAATACAGAGGCAAACAGAGATGAAATTATTAGAATTAAAAATATCGTTCTAAATGTGAGAATTGTGTTTTCTTTAAGAGATAAATATGCAATAGAAAGAGCACTGATTAGAAGTAGAGATACGGTGAATAAATTGTATTGTGGTGAGTGATCAAGAAAGTAAAAAATTAAAATCGGGATAAACAATGAAAGAAAAGCAAAAAGATTTAAAAAAATTTTATTTTCAATTTCAAAAGATTTTAAGCATTGATTAATCAATAAGATTACAAAAATCAAAAATAAAACC
>JBNAWO010000082.1:0-11043 GCA_049699815.1 Ignavibacteria bacterium
TGAAAGAACAAGTCAAATTTATGTTTTGAATGGAAAGAATAGAACAGAAGTCGCTCATCTCTACGCTGGAGATTTAGGAGCAGTTGTAAGATTAAAAGATACTCACACAAATAATACTCTTTGTTCAAAAAATTTAAATATTAAATTCAAAGAAATAATCTTTCCTGAACCAATTATTCATTTTGCAGTCAAACCGAAATCTCAGGGTGATGAAGATAAAATTGCAAATGGATTCCATGCTCTGCATCAAGAAGATCCAACATTTGTTATGTATTTTGACGCTGAGCTTTCTCAAACTGTAATTGGTGGCCAAGGAGAATTACACTTAACCCTTGCAGCTAAAAAATTAAAAGATAAATTTGGTGTTGAAGTCGATTTGGTTGAACCTAAAATTCCTTACCGAGAAACAATCAAAGGTGTTTGTGAAGACGCTGAATACAAACATAAAAAACAAACTGGCGGTCGGGGCCAATATGGTCATGTTCATTTAAAACTCGAACCACTAAAACGAGGCGAAGGATTCCAGTTCGTCGATGCAATAGTTGGTGGTGTAGTTCCTGGTAGATTTGTTCCGGCTGTTGAAAAAGGAATTCTGGAAACAATGGCTAAAGGCGTTCTTGCTGGATATAAAGTTGTGGATGTGAAAGTTACCTTGTTCGATGGTTCTCACCATCCAGTTGATTCAGATGAATTGTCTTTTAAGATTGCTGGATCTCAAGCATTTAAGAAAGGATTTCTTGCGGCAAATCCTTGTTTGCTTGAACCAATTCAGGAAGTGACAATTCGCATCCCAGAAGAATTTATGGGAGATGTGATGGGTGATGTTTCTAGTAGAAGAGGAAAGATTCTTGGAATGGATTCCGATGGTGAATATCAAATTATTAGAGCTTTAATTCCACTTGCCGAAATGTTTAAATATGCAACTCAATTAAGAAGTTTGACTCAGGGTAAAGGTACTTATGAAATGAAATTATCTCATTATGAGGAAGTACCGAAAGAAATAGAAGCAAAAATTATTGCTGCAGCTGAGAAAGAGAAGGAAGAAGAAGTTTAATGCAACGACTTTTTTCGCCGTGGCGTTCTGAGTACATTGAGTCTTTTCAAAATCCTAAAGAAGAGGGTTGTATCTTCTGTAATGCTCAAAATGAAGATGTGGACGACGAGAATTCTCTTCTTGTTTATAAAGGCAAGGAAGTCTTTATTTTGATGAATCGTTATCCTTACAATAACGGTCATCTTTTAATAATTCCTTACAGACACATTGCAAAGGTCAGTGAGATGACAAATTCAGAACGCCTCGAAACTTTTTTATTGATCGAAAAATCTATTGAAGCTTTAGAAAAAACAATGTCCGCTCAAGGACATAATGTCGGAACAAATCTTGGCAGAGTTGCTGGTGCTGGTATTGACGATCATATTCATTTTCATGTTGTTCCAAGATGGAATGGAGATACTAACTTTATGCCTGTTTTAGGTGATGTGAAGTTAATTTCTGAAGATATGAAAAAGACCAAACTTAGACTTTCAAAATATTTTAAGGAAAAATTCTTATGAAAATTTCGGTAATTGGTACTGGTTATGTTGGATTGGTAACGGGAGTTTGCTTAGCTGAGACGGGTAATAAATTAATTTGTGTTGATAATAATCAAGAAAAACTTGAAAGATTTCGAAAAGGTGATCCTGTAATTTATGAAAGAAATCTCGCAGAACTTTTAAATCATAATCTTCAAAAAAATAGAATTGAGTTCACAGATAATTTAAAGTATGCCGTTGAAAATTCTGAAATTATATTTTTTTGCCTTCCAACTCCACAAGGTGATGATGGAGCAGCTGATCTAAAACATGTTCTTGAAGTTGCTGAGCAATGTGGAGAAATTCTAAGTCAGCTTAAAGAAAAATCATACAAAATCTTTGTTAATAAAAGCACAGTTCCGGTTGGAACAGCTGAGTTAGTGAAACAAAAAATTAAATCTAAAGCTGGTGATTATCCATTTGATGTTGTAAGTAATCCTGAATTTTTGCGAGAAGGCTTTGCAGTTGAAGATTTTATGAAACCTGACAGGATTGTAATTGGGACTTCATCGGAATTAGCAAAAGAAAAAATGAAAACATTGTACGAACCATTCGTTCGGAGTGGTAACCCAATTTACTTTATGGATGAAAAAAGCGCTGAAGTTACCAAATATGCAGCTAATTGCTTCCTTGCAACTAAAATTACTTTTATGAACGAAATTGCAAATTACTGCGAAAAAGTTGGCGCAAATGTCGATATGGTTCGAATTGCAATGGGTGCTGATAATAGAATAGGGAAGAGATTCTTATTCCCCGGAATTGGATTTGGCGGCAGTTGCTTCCCAAAAGATATTAAAGCCTTACAAAAGTCTTTTCAAGAAGCCAGTGTTGAATCAAAAGTCATTGATGCAGTAATTGAAACCAATGAGAAACAAAAAGTTGTGTTGATTCAAAAAATTTTGAATCACTTCAATCAAGATATTAAAGGTAAAAGGTTTGCTTTGTGGGGACTTGCATTTAAACCCGAGACAGATGATGTGAGGGAGGCACCGGCGTTCAAGATTATTGATAAAATTTTGGAACTCGGTGGAAAAGTTGTTGCTTACGATCCTGAAGCAATGGAAAATACAAGAAAAGTTTATGGAAATAAAATTGAATATGCTCAGGATGCTATCTCAGCCTGTGAAGGCGCTGATGCTTTAATTATTGCAACAGAATGGAATGAATTTAGAACCCCGGACTTTGAACAAATGAAAAAATTAATGAAAGAGTTTGTAATCTTCGATGGAAGAAATGTTTTTGATAACGAAAAAGCATTGAAATATAAATTCATTTATTATTCAATAGGCAGAAAACCAATTTTAAAAGAAGACCTCGAAAAATGAAGCAATTGGTTCAGAGAATTAAAGATGGGGAGATGAAACTATTTGATCTCCCCATTCCTTTTTTAAAACCGAAAGGTGTTCTCGTTCAAAATTATTTTTCATTAATTAGTGCAGGTACAGAAAGAACTACAGTCGAAGCAGGGAAAGAAAATCTTTTAATAAAGGCTTACAAAAATCCAGAAGTTGTTAAACAGGTTTATCAAATTATCAGAAGAGATGGAATTATTCCCACAATTGAAAGGATACTTGGAAATTTGAACGATTACAAGACCTTAGGATACAGTTCATCAGGAATTGTGATTGAATCTTCAAGCGAAAAATTTAAACCTGGAGATCGCGTTGCCTGTGCAGGAGCTGGATATGCTAATCATGCTGAAGTTGTTTTTGTCCCAGAAAACTTATGCGTAAAGCTTCCAGAAAATGTAAGCTTTGAAGAGGGAGCTTTTACCACACTTGGTGCAATTGCTCTTCAGGGTGTTAGACTCGCAAATCCAACTCTTGGTGAGTATGTAGCTGTAATTGGTTTGGGTTTGCTCGGTTTGATCACTGTTCAACTTCTTAAAGCAAACGGTTGTAAAGTTATTGGACTTGATATTTCTGAAGCGGCACTGGATTATGCGAAAAAGATGGGATGTGATTTTGTCCTGAAAAGTTCAAAAAGTGAAAAAGAAACAATACTAAACCTAACTAATGGGATTGGTGTTGATAAAGTTTTGATTACTGCAGCAACTGATAGTAACGAACCGATTGAACTTTCTGGATTAATCACAAGAGAAAAAGGGAAAGTTGTCATAGTTGGTGCGGTTAAAATGGATATTCCTCGAGGACCATTTTATAATAAAGAAATTGAAGTTGTTATTTCGAAATCTTACGGTCCCGGTCGTTACGATCCAAAATACGAAGAAATGGGAATTGATTATCCAGTCGGTTATGTTCGATGGACAGAAAATCGAAATATGCAGGCGATTGTTGATTTACTTTCCGAAGGTAAAGTTAATTTCAAACCACTTGTCACTCACAAATTTCCGATTGAAGAATATCAGAAGGCTTACGATTTAATTTTAGGTAAGACAAGAGAGTTTTATCGTGGAATTTTATTTGAGTATACACATTCAAAAGTATTTGAAATTAAAAGTGTTCAGACTTCGTCTAAGGTTAAAGCTTTTTCTGATATAAAAATTGGTTTTATTGGTGCGGGTAGTTTTGCTCAATCTTCTTTACTGCCTCATCTAAAAAATTTGGATGTAAATCTTGTAAATGTTTGTACGACAGATGGATTGACTGCAAGCAATGTTGCTAAAAAATTTGGATTTCAAAAATTCACAACTTCACCAGATGAAATTTTGAATGATAAAGAAATTAATGTTGTATTCATTGCAACTCGTCATGATAGTCACGCCAGGTATGTAAAAGAAGCTTTACAGTCTGGCAAAAAAGTTTTTGTTGAGAAACCACTTGCGATTAATTACTATGAACTTAAAGAACTAATCGATTTGCAGGTTGAAGATAAGTTTTTGTTAGTTGGTTTTAATAGAAGATTTGCAAAAAGCATAGTAGACATAAAAAATTACTTCCCTTCAGGTCCTTTTAATTTCTTGTATCGCGTGAATGCTGGTAAACTTCCGCTTGAGCACTGGACGCAATGGGAAGAACAGGGTGGAAGAATTATTGGTGAAGTTTGTCATTTTGTAGATACTTTGTCGTTTATTTGCAACTCTAAACCGAAACAAGTTTTTGCTCAATCAATTTCATTTAAACAAGGTTTTTTGAAGGAAGAAGATACTGTTTCAATCATTTTAAGATTTGAAGATGGTTCCATTGGTACAATAATTTATCAGGCAAATGCTGATTCATCTATTCCGAAAGAGTATCTTGAAGTATCTGCCAGTCAAAAATCGGCAATTCTTTATAACTTCGAAAAAGTTGATTTCTATTCTGGCGGAAAAATTAAATCGAAAAGTTACTTTGGAAAAGGTCATAAAGAAGAAGTTGAAACATTTATAAATTCAATTAAAAGAGGAAGCGAACCACCAATAGAACTTAATTCATTGTATCTCACTACTCTTACAACTTTTGCAATAATTGAATCTTTAAGGACAAACAAACCTGTCGAAATTAGTTTCTGATTTAAATTCAGAAGTGTATAATTATATTGTTTGCAAATGTAACAATGGAAAGATATATTAAAATCAAAATTTAAGCAGGCTATGCAGAGAATTAAAATATTACCGGAAAATGTGGCTTCAAAAATTGCAGCTGGCGAAGTTGTTCAAAGACCTGAGTCTGTTGTGAAAGAATTGTTGGAAAACTCAATCGATGCTCAGGCTCGACATATTACTTTAATAATTAAAGATGCAGGCAAAACTTTAATTCAAGTTATCGATGATGGGATAGGAATGTCCGCTGAAGATGCAAGACTTGCTTTTCATCGTCATTCTACAAGTAAAATTTCTGATATTGATGATTTGGAAAGAATAAATACTCTTGGTTTTAGAGGAGAAGCACTTTATTCAATTGCATCTGTTTCGAGAGTTGAACTTAAGACGAAAACCGAAGATCAAGAACTCGGTACTCAAATTATTATTGAAGGCGGAAAAATTTTAGAACAAAATCAAATCAATTGTGAAAAAGGAACAAGTATTAGTGTAAAGAACTTATTCTTTAATGTACCAGCAAGGAGAAATTTTCTTAAGTCAAACGCAACTGAGTTTAAACACATATTCGATACTTTTCAAAGAATCAGTTTGAGTTATACGAATCTTCGTTTTACTTTCATAGATGACGAAAAACTTGTCCTTGAACTTCCGCCATCATCTATTGAAAAAAGAATTCAATATTTCTTTGGAGAATCTTTTCTCGACTCTTTAATTCCTGTAAGTTTCGAATCTGATGAGATTAAAGTTTGGGGTTACATTGGTGCTCCCCACTTTGCAAAGAAAGCAAAAGGTCAGCAGTTCTTGTTTTTAAATGGAAGGTTTGTAATAAATAAATCTATCTCTCACGCTGTTTATCGAGGATATGAACATTTAATTGAAAAAGGGGAGTATCCTTTCTATCTGCTTTACTTAAATCTCGATCCAAAACATATTGATGTCAATGTCCATCCATCAAAACTTGAAGTTAAATTCGATGATGAGAATTTGATTTATTCTGTAATTTATTCATCAGTAAAAGATGCCCTTTCGTCAAAAGATTTTACACCACAAATTGAATTAAGTGATTATAATGATCTTACAAAAACAAGATTCAAAAATCCAATTGTCGATCCGAATAGTTTTCTTGCAAGAGAAATTTATGGTTCCCCCAAAAAAGAGATTTCATCTATAGTGCCGGCACAAAATCAAAATTTCCAGAGAAGAATCAATACTGATGATAATTTAGGTATTTCCTACGATATTGTTGAGCAGACAAAACAAATCATAAATTCATTTTCATTTGAAAAAGAGACAGAGGAAAGCGAACCGATTGTTACCCGGCAGGTCTGGCAACTTCACAATAAATATATCCTCACACCAATTAAGAATGGTTTGATGATAATTGATCAACACATTGCTCACGAAAGAATACTTTACGAAAAAGCAATTCAAAGTATCGAAAATTCGGTTCCGCTTTCGCAACAACTACTTTTTCCACAGACAATTGAACTCTCGAAGCCAGATTTTGAGCTCGTAATGGAATTAAAAGATTATTTTGAAAAAATAGGATTTGATATAAAACCATTTGGTAAATCAACAATTATTATCAATGGAATTCCACAGGATATCAAACAGGGAAAAGAAAAGGAAGTACTTCTCGAGATTTTAGAGATGTACCGTGAATTTGCATTAACAAATTTGACAAACGAAAAAGATAATCTTGCAAAATCTTTTGCTTGCAAAAGTGCAATTAAAGCGGGTGATCCACTGACAGATAAGGAAATGATTTCGCTAATAGATAATTTGTTTGCAACTAAAATTCCTTATGTATGTCCACACGGACGACCTGTTTTCATTAAACTTACTATCGATGAACTCGATAGAAGATTTGGTCGCACTGTTAACAAAGAAGATTAAAAGCGAGGGTAACAATGGAAAACAAAAATTTCAAAGAGAAAAAACTTCAATGGAAAAAGGAAGCAGAAGCTCAACCAACAATTCCAATTACATTCAATTCAATTAGCGGCAATAAAGTTGAGATACTTTACACTCCCGATGATCTTGGAGATTTTGATTACGAAAGGGATCTCGGTTTTCCAGGTGAATTTCCTTTCACTCGGGGAATACATAAAAATATGTATCGTGGAAGATTATGGACAATGCGACAGTTTGCTGGATTTGGAACCCCAGAAGATACAAACAAAAGATTCAAATATTTGCTTGAACATGGACAAACAGGTTTATCGGTTGCATTTGATCTTCCAACTTTAATGGGTTGGGACGCCGATGCTCCAATGTCTGAAGGTGAAGTCGGAATTTGTGGTGTCTCAGTTTCTTCTCTTGTAGATATGGAAAAACTTTTTGATGGAATTCCACTCGGCGAAGTTTCAACTTCAATGACAATTAATTCTCCCGCTGCAATGATTTTCGCATTTTATCTTGCTGTAGCAGAGAAACAAGGTGTTGATTTCAAAAAATTAAGAGGAACATTACAAAATGATATTTTAAAAGAATACATTGCTCAGAAGGAATATATTTTCCCACCACGGCCTTCGCTTAAAATCATAGTAGATATGATTGAGTATTGCACAAATGAAGTCCCGCAATGGAATCCTGTTTCTATTTCTGGTTATCATATTCGTGAAGCAGGTTCAACTGCAGCACAGGAGCTTGCTTTCACTCTTGCAGATGGATTTGCCTATATTGAAGCTTGTATTGAAAGAGGAATGGATGTGGATTCATTTGCACCAAGACTTTCTTTCTTCTTTAATTCGCATTTAGATTTCTTCGAAGAAATTGCAAAGTTCAGAGCTGCTCGAAGAATTTATGCTCGAAGAATGAAAGAAGTTTATAAGGCGAAAAATCCAAGAAGCTGGTGGTTAAGATTTCACACTCAAACTGCTGGATGTTCCTTGACAGCTCAACAACCTGAAAATAACATCATTAGAACCGCATTTGAAGCATTGGCAGCAGTTTTAGGTGGAACTCAATCTCTGCACACAAACTCAATGGACGAAACTCTTGCTTTGCCAAGTGAAAAAGCCGTTAAAATTGCTTTGCGAACTCAGCAAATTATTGCTTACGAAACTGGCGTTATCAATACAATCGATCCTTTGGGTGGAAGTTATTACATTGAGGCTTTAACAAATCGTCTTGAAGAAGAAGCAAACGAATATTTCAGAAAGATTGATGAGTTAGGCGGAGTAATTCCAGCAATTGAGATGGGATTTTTCCAAAAAGAAATTGCAAATGCTGCTTATCGCTACCAGAAAGAAATTGAAGAGAAGGAAAGGATTATTGTTGGAATAAATGAGTTTGTAGAGAAAGAAGAAAAAATTGAAATTCCAATTTTATACATTCCACCAGAAGTTGAAATCAAACAAAGAGAAGCACTTGCGAAATTACGTCAGGAAAGAAATAACGTAATTGTAAAAGAAAAACTTAATGCTCTTCATCAAGCAGCCATTGACGAGAAAAATATTATGCCATATGTATTAGACTGTGCAAGAAATTATGTAACGCTTGGTGAAATGGTAGATGAACTTAAAAAAGTTTATGGCGTCTATGAAGAAAGTGTTGTTTTCTGAAATTAAAGATATACTTCAACTAATCCGGGTAAAACAGTGGATTAAAAACTTTTTTCTCTTTGCTCCACTTATTTTTTCTCATCACCTATTTGAAAGCAAATTTCTAATCATTGCAATTAAAGGATTTATTTCTTTCTGTTTAATTTCGAGTGTTGTTTATATTATTAATGATATTGCTGATCTTGAACAAGATAAAAATCATCCGGTCAAAAAAAATCGTCCAATACCTTCTGGTAAAATTTCTAAGTCTACAGCATTTGTAATTTCATTCATCTTCTTTGTGGGGATGATTTTAACTGCTTATGATTTGAATACAAAATTTAAGATTGCCATAGCGACTTATTTTATAATTAACATCCTTTATAGTTTTAAATTAAAGCAAATTGTTTTGCTCGATATTTTCTTTATCGCTTTTGGATTTATGATTAGAATAATTGCTGGTGGTTGGGTAATTAATGTTTACATCTCAAGCTGGTTGATCTTAACAACATTATTTTTATCTCTCTTTCTTGCGGTTACTAAAAGAAGAAGTGAACTAGCGGTAATTGATAATAATTCCAGCACACGAAAAGTTTTAAGCGATTATTCAATTAGTTTTGCAGATCAAATGGCTACTATATCTGCAGCTGGGACTGTAATTTCTTATGCATTGTACACTGTTTCAGAAAGAACTAAAGAGCTATTTCACACAGAAAATTTAATTTTTACAACTCCATTTGTTGTATATGGAATTTTTAGATATCTCTATCTTGTTCACAAGAAAAATTTAGGTGAAAATCCAACTTACATTGTTACTTCTGATCTTCCAATGATAATCAATATACTTTTGTGGATTTTAGCTTCGATTGGCATCATCTATAAACAAAAATTTAATATTTCGATCTGGTAATGAAAGCCCTCTGGATTTTTATTGGAATTTTAATTGCTGGATGTTCATCCGTATTAAAAATAGAGGAGGAAAAGTTCTTCGAAATAGATGTGGTTCATATTGAGATGTGGTTTGATGCGATGCCGAAGATTGAATCAAAATCGAGGTTTTATATCAACCTTGAATTTTCCATTAAAAATTTGTCTGATGAAGAAATAGAAATTGATTCTTTAGCTTATATTCTAACTTTATCAAATGGTGAAAAATTAAGTTTTAATGACTATAGTTTCTCTTCTAAGGTAATTCACGCAGGTGAAATTCTACAATTAAAAGGGAAAGTACTCTCTTCAGAAGTTAGGAAGCAAATTCCAAAATATAATCGAAATGCTGTTTTGTACTTAAATATGTATTTCAAGATAGGAAATAAAAAAATTATGAACAGAATTTATTTGAAATCTCAAGAATTTGAGATAGCGTATTGATATGGAATTCCTAATTTTAATATTAGCTTTAATTGGTTCAGCTTATTTCTCGGCAACTGAAATTGCTTTCATTGTTGCCAATAAAATCAAAATAGAGATTCGAGCAAAGCAAAATATCTTTGGAGCTCAGGCAGCAAGAAAGATTATTCAGAATCCTGAAGAAGTCTTTGTAACTATACTTGTTGCTAACAATATCGCAAACATTACTTTTGCCTCTCTGTTTGGATTATATCTTCAACAGACTTTTCATCTTTCTGAAATTTCGACTTTAATTATTACAACTCTAATTATTCTAACATTTGGAGAAATTATTCCCAAAGCATTTACTCAAGAAGTAGCTGATATAGCAATACTTTATTTTTCTTATCCGTTCAAATTTTTCAAGTTAATTCTCTTCCCGATAGTTAAACTTTTAGAGAGTATTTCAAAATTTATTCTTAAAAAATTCAAGATAAATTTTGATCTGCCTCAAATACTTGAGAAAGAAGATATTAAAATTTTGCTCAAAGAGAGTCTTGAAGCTGGAGCTGTTGATAAAGAAGATAAAAAAATTATTGATAGAGTAATTGAGCTTGGAGATCAAAAGGTCAGCCAAGCAATGCGACCAAGAACTGAAATTGTTGCTTGTGATATTAATGCGACAAAAGAAGAGCTCTATCAGATATTTATTGAAAGTGGTTATTCAAAAATTCCAATCTACGAAGGTTCACTTGATACGATTCGTGGTGTAGTTTATTTAAATGATTTGTTTACAGACTTCAACGATATCGTGGAAATAATGAAGCCAATTAATTTTTATCCAGAAACGAAACCAAGTATCGAATTATTAAAAGAATTCTTGTCAGAGGGGATTTCAATTGCAATTATTGTGGATGAATATGGCGGAACATCTGGACTTGTAACAACTGAAGATTTAATCGAAGAGTTACTTGGTGAAATAAAAGATGAATATGATATCGATGAAAACATTTGTAGAAAGATTGGTGAGAATGTTTATCTAATTAGCGGTAGAGTAGAGGTGGATGCAATTTTAGAACAAATTGGAATTCAAATTCCTGAAGGGAAGTATGAAAC
>JBNAWO010000083.1:0-5511 GCA_049699815.1 Ignavibacteria bacterium
TTCCTGAATTTTATTCTATGGTTGTAATCGAACCATAGTGGAATTGAGACCAGTATTCTCCAAATATTCTTGTTCATAAAAATCTATCGTTGTAATCGAACCATAGTGGAATTGAGACTTATCTAACATCTCAAGAATTTTATCCAAATATTCTTTAGGTTGTAATCGAACCATAGTGGAATTGAGACTCCCCCTCGATCACAAATTCTTTGTTAATCCTACTCTCGTTGTAATCGAACCATAGTGGAATTGAGACCAAAAAATGCAAAAGTAGGTCTATATGCTCCTTTTATTTGTTGTAATCGAACCATAGTGGAATTGAGACTGATAGCCGATTTGAACGGGAGCCGCTCGATATTAGCGTTGTAATCGAACCATATCCCGACAAGTCGGGATCTCGTTCTGCTGTTTGATTGAATTGTTTTTGAGGTAAGCAGAACTCGAGTGGAATTGAGATTCAGTCGCTCTATTTATAAGGTATAATACAGTTAATTTTAATCGAATCACATTCCAATAAATCGGGAAATCGTTCTGCTGTTTGATTGAATTTTGTTGAGGTAAGCAGAACTCGAGTGGAAATGAGATTCAGTCGCTCTATTTATAAGGTATAATACAGTTTATTTTAATCGAATCACATTCCAATAAATCGGGAAATCGTTCTGCTGTTTGATTGAATTGTTTTTGAGGTAAGCAGAATTCGAGTGGAATTTCCGCCAGAGGCGGATCAGACTTTGGCTGAGAGACTTGTTTTATTGAAAATGAAAAGTTAATTGAAATTCTGAGATATTTGTGACCGAACGGAGTGATGTCATCTTGACAATCTTAAAAATTTTTAATGTAAAATAGTCGGGATAACCGAACCATACTGATGGTAATTGAAAGAATTAAGGTAATCGAAATTTCGTTTAGTTGTTTGATAAAATGAGATGAAGGTAAACAGAACTCAATATTCCAATAAATCGGTATCTCGTTCCGATGATTGATTGAATATTTTTTGAGGTAAGTAGAACTCGAGTGAAATTTCCGCCAGAGCCGGATCAGCCCCGCGATGAAAGACTTGTTTTATTGAATATATTTATTTGGTTTAATTTTCATTACAAGTTCTTATTGAACTATCGTGAAATGGAGTTTTAGATGAGCTTATTGAAATACTTCGAAATAAAGAAAAACATATAAAGGTTTTAATTTTGTAGAAAAGACTTAAATAAACTTTGAAAGAATTAATTTATATATTTAAGAAAGCTATAACGAGTAATTTCTTCTAAAAAGAAAAGATGGAAATGTGAAAGATGAGAGTTCTTGATATTCTGAGTAATATTAAAACTACTCTAAATAATTTAGGTCTTCAAAGTGGGCGGGGTTATTTCACGGATGAACAAATTATTCGTGAGATTAACTCCGCTCAAACTTTTATCTTGGCTAATCATTATCCATTAAAAGGTTCGAAAAATTTTGATGTCTTAAATGGCGTGGATGGGTTTGAAATACCAGATTATATCGGCAAAATTGTTTCCGTTAGTATAGGCGATGAACTTACTTATATCGATGTTTCAGATTATCTACATTATAAAATAGATAATATCGAAGGTAGACCAATCGCTTATACTTTTATCGATAATTATATAGTCTTTGCTCCAATCCCTAATGATAATTATCAAGCTAAAGTCGTATTCTATTATCAAACTCCACCAGAACCTGCTAATGGAATTGATAAAGACATATTCTTACCAACTTATTATGACCAAGCTATTGAATATTACACTTTAGGAAATTTATTAATCAAAGGCGATAAAGATACAATCGATGCAGGTAATCAATATATCCGACTTTCAATTGAATTACTTAAAGAACTCGCTGGTCATTCTTCTAATAAAACAAAACCACCAAAACCAAAAGGTGATTGGTAATGCCAGCAAATTTTGATTATTTGAGTATTGAATTATTCAGTTAAAATCGAATTATATTTCTATGATAATTGAAAAATATTAAGTTAATCGGGGTCTCGTTCTGCTGTTTGATTTAATTTTTTTGAGGTAAGTAGAATTCGAATTTAATTTCCGCCAGAGGCGGATCAGACTTTGGCTGAGAGACATGTTTTATTGAAAAGGAAAATTTCATTGAAATTCTGAGATATTTGCGACCGAACTGAGTGAGGTCATCCCGACAATCTTAAAAATTTTAATATAAAATAGTCGGGATAATCGAACCATACTGATTATGATAAAAATTATTAATTGTAATTGGGATTTTGTTTCGTTGTTTAATAAAGTGAGGTAATGATAAAATATTCTCAATATTCGTAATGTTCTTAATTTAATTCATGCAAGTGGTGAAAATTGTTTTTGAAATAAAACTAAATTAAATAAAATTTACGCTTTAGGGGTTTCACTCTCTAGCTCAGAAATTAAAAGGTCAAAAATTTAAGTAAAACTTTAACGAGATTATTCCTACATAAATATCAAGAGCATTATTTAATAAAATAATTTAATTTAAACTGAGCATATAAAGTATTGAGATGTTTGAATTTTCGTTCTTTAAACTTGTTTTATTGAACAATGTGTTTGAATATATTTGTTTGAAAATTGTAAGTGAAAAAGAGAAAAAAAGGAAGAAAAAAAATATTGAGATTATAAAGAGATTAAATTTCGTTGAATAATAAAAATTAGTTTTTATAATTTTCATCAAATCTGTAAACTTTTTATATCTGAAATTATAAGAAATTAAAAACTGTTGTATGCAAGAAGTTAAATGTCCAAAATGTGGATCTTCAATGGTTTTACGGACTGCGAAATCGGGTCCATTCGCAGGACAAAAGTTTTATGGATGTTCACAGTATCCGAGATGTAAAGCTATCGTACAATATCAACCCGATCAAGGCGAGGAAGATTATCAAGTTGACAATCAAAGGTCATCTACACAAAATATTTCTTTCCCTGTAAATCTATTTGCAAGGCAGAGATTTCAAAATTATCAAATTAGGTTTTTCGAAACTGTTGCAGTCTCCGAAAATGTATTAGAAAAAATTATTTATGATGATTTAGAAGATAGAGAAATTTTAAAGTCTTATTCGCAATGGAGAATTGATTTCCCTAACAAAGTTGGTCAAATTACATTAACTCAAAAACAACTACAGGTACTTTCTGTTTTAGAAAAAATTTTAACCAGAGGACGCATTACTCTCTCATCACCTAAAATTGAAAAAGAGTTTATAGAATTCTTTAAACCCACGCAAGACGAATTTTCTTTATCATCATTAGAATATTTAGTATTTAATGGATTAAAAAAATATCATAAAACCATATGGTTAGACAGTCCAGAAGAGATTTTGTTTTATAAAAATATTCTTCCTGAATTTTTAGGTTCAAATTATTCGCATTTTGTTATTCCGCAAATCAATTTAACAAGTTTGTTACCACCGACTTTAAATTCCCAGACCATAGATTACCAGAGGGTTGACTTTGCAATATTCCATCCAATGAGTAAAGAAAAAATAATCATTGAAATAGATGGAGAACAACAAAAAAGACAAAGTTCTTTTGACGGAGAATGGGATGAGACCTTAAAGAAATATGGGTACACAATTTTTCGTATTCCAGCAGATGAAATAAGAAGAGGAAGCGGAAAGAATTTAATGGATTTAAGTCTAAGGCTTAATCAGATTGGTAAGTCAATCAAAATCAATAAACCAGTAAGTAATAATTTAAAATTTATTTTGGCACTAAAGATTGCTCATCAGATACAACTTGTTCTGCTTCAAGCGATTTGGTCAGGATTTTTAAATTTAGGAGATGATGAAAATTGGTGCATAATTTCAGATTTGGATGAAATTGATTTCTTTAATGAAGATGAATCGAAGGAAATATTGCATAGATCAATTGAGGACTTTGTAGAGTTATTCAATAAACTTTGCAAACTTTATTCTGTGTATCTTAATAAGCAAAAGATTAAATATGATCTTTTTGCCAGACATGAAACTTCCCAGAATGAACAAACAATATTTATTTCATTTTCAGATAAATACACGACTGAACTAACGACTTTCTATGTTCAAAATATTTACTTTCCATTTCATATAACAAATTCATCTTTCTCAGCAACACCTGTAATTGGAGGTTTAGAAAAACCTGATGAAAAAGATCTAGAGTATTTTTTAAAGTATATATTTCGTAAACCCTATTTTTGGGAAGGGCAATATGAAGGTATAACACGAGCACTTCAAGGTAAAGATGCATTATTATTACTGCCCACAGGTGCAGGCAAGTCTTTAGTGTTTCAACTTGCCTCATTGCTTTTGCCCGGAGTTACTGTTGTTATTGATCCAATAATCTCCTTAATGGAGGATCAAATAGATAATTTAGAAAAGATTGGAATCGGCCGATGCATTGCAATCACAAGTCAAATAGAAAATGCGCAGGACAGAGTTAGAGCAATTCAATTATTCGGTCAGGGTGAATATCTTTTTGCTTATGTTGCTCCAGAGAGATTTCAGACTGTTGAATTCCGTGAATCACTTAGAGTACTTACAACACATACTTCCATTGCATTGATTGTAGTTGATGAGGCTCATTGTGTTTCTGAATGGGGTCATGATTTTCGTACTGCTTATTTGAATATAGGTAGAACATCAAGAGAGTATTGCAAATCAAATAATCACATTCCTCCTTTGGTTGCCTTAACAGGAACAGCATCAAGAGCAGTCTTAAAAGATGTACAACGAGAATTGCAGATTGAGGATTTTGATGCGATTATTACTCCAAAAACTTTTGATAGAAAAGAGTTAAAATTTGAAATCATTTTTTCAAACTCACAAGATAAGCTTGCCAGATTAAAAGGGTATCTTATTCAGAGGTTACCCAATCTCTTTCAAATTTCATCTACAACTTTTTATCAACCACAAGGCAAAAGTACCTATTCAGGGCTAATTTTTTGTCCTCATGTTAATGGAGAATTTGGTGTAAACAATGTAGCTGGTGAAATTAGAAAAAGTTTAAGAATAAGTGTTGATGTTTACAGTGGGAAGGAACCTACTAAATGGGAATCGGGAAATTATGTATTGCATAAACGTGAGGTAATGAGAGATTATAAAAGAAATAAAATACCGCTTCTGGTTTGCACTAAAGCATTTGGTATGGGCATTGATAAGCCTAATATTAGATACACTATTCACTTTGGTATTCCTCCTTCGATAGAATCTTTTTATCAGGAAGCGGGACGAGCCGGCAGAGATAGAAAAACTGCTTATTGCTGTATAATTGTCTCAAATGATGATGTAGAAAGGTCTAAAAATCTTCTTAACCCTAACACTAAAGTTGAAAAAATAAATGAAATATTAAAAAGAATACCTTGGGCAGAAAATGATGATATAACTCGAGTTCTTTATTTTCATACTAATTCTTTCAGAGGAATTGAAAGAGAAAAAATGGATGTTGCTGAAATTCTTCAACAGATTGGAGATGTATCAAGGAAAGGATTGATAACTTTATCAATTCCAACAAAAATACAGGAGAATGC
>JBNAWO010000083.1:5521-10916 GCA_049699815.1 Ignavibacteria bacterium
GGATTAGCAAGGCAGATTACAGAAAAGGCACTTCATCGTTTATTAATTATAGGTGTTGTTTCTGATTATACGATAGATTATTCTAAGGAAGAATTTGCTGTTAAATTATCAGGAGCGAACAGAGAAGAAATCATTGAAGCTTATGGGAAGTATGTTGAGAGTTATCTATATAGTAGACGACAGAACGAAGTTGATAAAGCATTACGATTACCACATAGTTCTTTGATAGAATTTATAATGGGTATGATTGATCTTTTGTTGCATTTCATTTATGATGTAATTGAACGGGGTAGAAGAAGGGCATTGTATGAAATGTTATTAGCCTGCACTACTTCACCTAAGGATAAAGATTTCAGGGAAAGGATTTTACGGTACCTTGAGGCAACTGCATACTTTGAAGGTTTAGAACAAATAATTGCTGATAAAGATGCAGGTATTGAGAAATGTAAAGATCTATTTTCATCTGTACGTTCCCCAAATGAATCGGCTGAACTCAGGGGGCAAGTCTCACGCTATCTTGAATCTTATCCCGATCATCCAAGTTTGCTTATGTTGCGTTCGCTTTCAGAAGTTTATTCAAGGAATAAAAATAATGATGTAGCAAAACAAAATTTTCTGGCTTCGATCTCTTCTGCATTATCAAATTATGGATTAAAGGAAAATGTAGTTTTTGATTTTGCTGCCTGGGCAGTTCTAAATATTTCAAAGCGGGATAAAGCTTTAGCTAAAGATTTGATTGTTGAACTTTCAAGATATCAAAATCGAATTCTTGCCAGAGCACTAATTGAAAAATTGCCAATTGAACTTACGGAAATACCTGCGTGGTCTCTCTTAAAAATTATAAATGAAAATTGTCAATCTTTATTAGTTAAATAGGAGGTAGTAATGGAAAAAGAAGCAGAAAAATTCTTACTGGCCGAAAAGATAGCTTCAGAACTGGTTGAAACTTTAAAAAAACTCCGTGATGAAGCAACATCTTATAAAACTGCAGGCGTAGAACTTCAAGCTGTTCGTAATAATCTTATAAAACTAATTGAGTCAACAGAAAAAACTGCATATAATACCTACAAAGCCACTGAGTTGCTAAAGGAAATAGGTACAGCTGAGATTTTGGAGAGAATTAATAAATTAAATTCTAACACAGATCTTCAATTTTCTCAACTTTCTGCAAAGATGAAGGAATTGAATAAAAAAACAGAAGAGGGAATTGATCAACTAAAAGTTTCACTTAATAAACTGTCAAAACTAATTAATTATACTCTTGCAATTTCTTTAACAGCGGCTCTGATAGTACTTATTCTACTTTTGAGATAATCAAAGTATTTAACAATAAGATAAAAGATCTTATGTATCAATTGATTTAAAATGCTTATATATTTCTTTAAAAATTTTGAAGTTGGCAGAACTTAATTATCAAATTCGACTAAATAATTAAAAATTTTTTCATTAAAAGTTTAGAGCTTAAAACATCATTTCATTAAAATCTTATTTGTGATTAAAAAACTTAGCTGATTGAGGTTTATAAATGTAAAATCCACTTGCTAATTGAGAGTCTTTAAGTTGATCTTTTACTTTCCAATTTGGGCTTTACTCTCAAAGAAAGTTGTATTTTCTTCAACTATTAAGTTTTTAATTGCACTTTCTATCAATGCTTCTTTAATATCATAAAAAAAGTTGGTGTAATATATTTATTTAGAAAGCCAGTTTTATTATTTGCAATTCTTTTTATTAACTGATCAACTTTTGTTGGCTTTATAAGTTTTAGTAAAAATAGGTGAAAGTCTGACCAAATGATTTGATGGGGATTTTCAAAAAGTGTCTGTACAGCTTCAACTGTGTGTAAATTAAATTTAAATCCTGTTTCACTAAAAAGTTCTTTTAACTTTTTAAGTGATAATAATTCAGCAATATCGTTCCTGTTTCTTTCCTTTCTTCTAAAAATCGGAATAAAAAACTTTTTTATAACTTTTCGAGAAAGCATTGAGATTACTGGAAATCCCCAATGCGGATCTGCAATTAAATTTATTATTGATAATCTATTTGGAGTGCTGATGTAAATTATTCCATCATCTTTAAGAAAATTTTTTATATAGAAGAAGAATTGCTTCGGTCTTTCAATGTGTTCAATGAAATCTTGAAGAATTATCACATCGAATTTTTCTTCAAAAGGAAGTTTAAATGCATCGCAATTAAATTTTTTTAATGCTTTGTGTTCTGGTTGATTGGATAGCTTAAATTCATCAATCTCGATTGAATAAATTTGATTTGTATCATCTAAAAAATTTTGAACAGTTCCACCAAATCCAGAGCCAATATCCAGAACTTTGATACTCCTGATCGATTTATATTTTGAAACAATTGTTTTAACAAACCTTCCACGTTCGAAAGAAATATCTCTACTTCTTTTCCATCTTATATAATTTGGGTGTTCAGGGTCTAAATAGTGAGGTTTATTTCCAGCTGGCAACTTTCACTCTCGAGCGGATTCCGGTTACAATCAAGAAAAAATTATAAATAAAATCAATTACAGGAATTAGATAAAATTCGTATGAATTTTTAATTGTTGAACAAATTTTTGAGATAGATAAGACTTTAATTATCCAGTTAAAAAAAATAAAACTCAATAAGAATGGATCGAATGTAATTAAGGCGACTGGTAAAATAAATTGAAGGAGAATATTTCCACCATAAATCAATGATAGGACAAATTTCAACTCCAATGGATAAAATTTGCTTGCTGAGATGTGTCTGCTTTTTTGTCTTAAATAAGTTTTCCAATTTGATGGACATTTTGTTAATACAATCGATTCTGGGTTATCAATCAATTTAACATTTGCCTGATTTTTTATCGCAAGTTGAAAGAATAAATCATCATCTCCGCTTAATGATTTTTGAATTTGTTCGAAACCTCCGAGTCTTTCGAAAAGTGATTTTCTGTATCCTAAATTTCTACCAAACGACAAGTATGGATAACCAACATTATGAAATGCTGTCATCAAAATTGATGTAAATAAATTTTCATATCGACATAGTTGATTTAAAAAGCTGTTTTCAGTTAAGAAAGGAGAGTAGCCATAAATTAAATCCGTATTTGAATCAAATGCTGCTGAAACTGAATTTATCCAGGTTGGTTTTGGAATGCAATCAGCATCGGTGAAAAGGAGAAGTTCATTTTGAACCTGTTCAATTCCTGTTTTTAAGGCGTTCTTCTTTCCAGAATTGTATTGATTTTTGAAAAGCTTAAAGTTTGAATTATCTGAAATTAATTGTTTTGCAATTTGAAATGAATCGTCTTCAGAGTAATCATCGACTAAGATGACTTCAAATTTTTCAGCTGGGTAAATTTGATTTTTTAGAGAGTTTATTAAAATCGGCAGATTATGACTTTCATTCCTGAAAGCAACAATCACACTTATAAAATTTTCAGAACGAATATTTGATTCGGTCTTCTTATTTTTTTTAATAAAAAGAGCAATTAAAATAATTGCGTTTAGCAGGGTGATGTAAACGATTAAAATTGAAAACACAGAGAGCAATTAATTCTTCCTTAACAATTTTGATTTTTCTGAAAGAGAAATAACTTCGTTAAAGAAAAATATTGGATCCAAATTGTAATAACCGATTTCAACTAAAAATTTATCTTTGGAAAGTTTTCTGCCTTTAGTTACAAAATTCATTAGATAATTTTTTAATTCCGGATTTCTGAACCACTTCTCACCAAACTTTTCTCTGATTCTTGTTTTTATCATTGCTTCAATAAAAATCGCATTGAGTTGTTCAACTTCGTTTAAGTAATCGTTAAGTGAAAGAAAAAGTCTTGCTTTATCACCTTCAGTCAGATTATAACCAAGGATAGAATTATAAATTTGCACAAGACTATCCGGATTGGTCTGAATCGAATCGATGAATAAATATTCAACTATAAAATCAGCGCACAATTTCCTAACATTGAAAAGCTTTTTGAAAGATCTCTGTTTTAAATAACCTGAAATTGATTTCGAAGAATTATAAATATTCTCGCTCAGATAATTTTCATCATCAAATAGATTTGCATATAAATTACCAAAAGTTAAAGGGATCAAATCATCACCTAAGTATTTAATCTCGAAAGTTTCTTCAGTTGTAAATATTTCGGGCAATAATTTTCCACATTCACCAAAAGCTTTTGTGTAACTCTCGCAACCATTTGCTAGATCAATCCTAAGATAACTTTGTCCCGGGATTCTGATTGTGTATCCGGATGTTTTGATTGGTGAAAACTCTTTTTGTTTTCGTTTATCTCTTTGTTCAAAAGTGATTTGTAAATTTTGCAGACTATCTATTTTAAAACCAATGTTGTAGAAAGTTTTTATGAATATGTTTTTCAGACTATCGGATTTGAAAAACTTATCATATCGTTTGTCTCGAGTGAGGAAGTAAATATCGGGAGAGAAAAAATTATCCTGCGAATACTTTTGAGTTCTAAGCAACTCGTAAAGCTGTTCAAAATAAAAATCGTTTGTGGAGGTAATGAAATTATTTATCATTGAATAAAATTGTGAAAGATTTTCCTGTCTAATCATCGAGGCAAATTGAAGGTATGAATTAAAATGTAATGAATCTTTGATTAGCTTTTTTCTTGCTTCAAATAACTTAATCTGAAGTTTTTGAAGTTCTTCTAATATTTTGATGTTTGAATTATATAAAATCCTCCTTACTCGATTATTCGGTTCGAATGATAAGTATTCAGTTAAATTATCAAATTTGAAAGTTCCTTTTTTTGTGTTAAAAGAGATTTCATCTTTTATAATTTCAATTTGATCACATAATGATGAAGTTTCTTTTTCAACTATTTTTTCGTAGATAAAAACTTTTAATCTTTCGAGCCGTTCAATTCGTTCTGGTCTTTGTTCGAGCTTGAGAAGGTTGTTAATTAAGTTAATATCATTTTGACTGAATGTTTTTCCATATTTTTTATAAAGATTAGAAACCAAGAATGGTCTATTTTGTAATGAACTTTCATATTTAAGTTGATTATATTCAATAACAAAATTTGAAATCACATTTCTGAGTGAATCGACCTGACTTCGATAAAATTCGAGTTCATCTCTTTTTGCTCCAGGACAACCTGTGATTATCATTAACAACAATGTAGAAATTGAAAACAATAAAATTTTATTCTTCATTTATAATCCATTCCTCATAATATTCTTGATCGATTGGTGCAATAAATCTTGATTTTTTAGAATAAGTAACTCCATCAATTCTTGAAAACATAACGAGTGGATAAGAAATAAATAAATTTCTTTTCGCACGCGTGCAAGCTACATAAAGTAATCTTCTCTCTTCTTCGATTTCTTCAAATGATTCAGATGCACGAGTATTTGGAAAAAAACCTTCAACAACTCCAATCACA
>JBNAWO010000084.1:0-10824 GCA_049699815.1 Ignavibacteria bacterium
GAGACGATTGAAGAAAAAAATCGAAAAAGAGAAAGGTTTTGTGAATTGGCTGGTGGATGTAATTGAATATTCAAAAAGCTGGGAAAAGTTTTTCAGGCAAGCGCTTGGTAATGTTTGCATTGTCGATACTTTCGAAACTGCTCAAAATCTTGTTGAAAAGTATCCATACTTTGATTTTGTTACAATCGATGGTGATGTTTTACGTTCATCAGGTTTTGTTGATGTAAGCAGCGAAAAAAATACCACAGAAACTGCATTTGGAAGAAAAAAAATTCTTTCCGAATTAAATGATATTTACATTAAAGAAATCTATAAACTTGAACAATTAACCAATAAACTTTCCGACTTAAATTCTGAACTTAAATCCATCAACATTAAAGCTTATCAGGAAAATTTGAACTTAATAAAGAGTGATGAAGCAGCCATTGAGAAACAACTTTCACAAATTCAGTTTGAGAGAAGTAAAGCAATCGAAGAGATAGAAAAACTGAATCTTGAAATTTCAAACTTCAAAAAAATTAACGATGAACTAAATCAAAAATTAGAAAATCTCAATCACGAAATTGAAAGCAGGCAGCTTGTAATTGATCAAAAAAGAAAAGAATTAAACGAGTACTCTAATAACATCAAAGATATTGAGGTAGCTCATAATTCCAATCTCAATAAATCTAATGAAGCCAGAATTAATCTTACAAAACTTGAAAGTGAAGTTTTAAATCTTACAAATCTTATCGAAAGGAATAGGAACGAAATAATTTCGCTTGAACAAGACATTGAAAAATTCAAAAACGAAATTGAACAAATTGGTGAAGAAAACTTTCAACTTAAAAATTTAATTCAAGAGCTCGAACTCCAGGAAAAAACTCTCGAAGATGGAAAGAAAATCCTTGGTGAAGAATTAAATATTATACTTAGTGAAATGAATTCTATCAGACAAAAAATTTCTGAAAACGATAAAACACTTCACCAGTTTCGAAGCAATCTTGATGAGATTAATGAAAAGATACATTCTGACGAAATGATAATTAGCGAGAGCAAATTAAAGTCAAAAAGTTTAATTGAGCGCTTGCAAGAAGAATATCAATACAAACCTGAATACAAAGAATTTGATGATCTGGAGACATTCAATTTTTCTGAAGCTGAGGAAAGATTGCAGATTTTGAAAAATAAAATTCGTTCACTGGGACCTGTCAATTCGCTTGCATTTCAGGAATACGAAGAAGAAAAGAAAAGATTAGAATTTTTAACCGAACAAAGAAACGATTTAATTGAATCAGAAAAAGAACTGATACAGGTTATTGAGGAGATTAATCAAACAGCACAAAAGCAATTTTTAGATACATTTGAAAAAATTCGTCAGAATTTCATTGAGACTTTCCGAACTCTTTTTGATCCGGGTGATGAAGCTGACTTAAAACTTGAAGAAGGAGTTGATCCCCTCGAAGCAAGAATTGAAATTATTGCAAAACCAAAAGGTAAAAGACCAACTTCAATCGATTTGCTGTCCCAGGGAGAAAAAACTTTAACAGCAACCGCTCTTCTCTTCGCAATTTATTTAGTCAAACCAAGTCCATTCTGTATTCTGGATGAAGTTGATGCACCACTCGATGATGCAAATATCAAACGCTTCATAAGATTGATAAATAAATTTTCGGAGAATACCCAGTTTATCATCGTCACACACAATAAACTCACAATGGAAGCGGCGCAAACTCTTTACGGCGTTACAATGGAAGAAGAAGGAGTTTCAAAAATTGTGGCGGTGAGATTTACTGAGGAGGCAACTGTTGCTTGAAAAATTTTTCAGATATTTATTTCTGTTTTTGATTCTAACTTTTACGAAGCAAATTCATTCGCAAGATATTTACAAAATTCATTCATCAAGAGATAAAACTAATTTATTGGCAGTTGTAAAATTAGATACCAGATATTTTGTCTTCTACCAGGACTCAACATTTTTTGATAAAAGAATCAAATGCAAGGTTTTGTCTAAAGATAATCCGAGAGAGCAAATTGAATTTTTCATCACTCCAAAGCTTTCCACATTTCAGGATGGATTAAATTATTTAGTTATCTCAAACAAACTGATCTTTCTATCTTTTATCGATTACAGAGATGATGCTGAAGGTGATGTTTACGCTCAACTAATCGATCGAAATGGAATCTTGTGGGATAGTAGCGGAATTCCAATTTGTAATGTGAAAGGAAAACAAAAGAATATTTCTGTGACTTCAGATACTTCAAAAAATATTTTTCTTGTCTGGCAGGATTTCCGTAACGATCCTTCAGGGGATATTTATACTCAAAAACTTGATTTGTTCGGAAATTCACTCTGGAAAAAGAATGGTGTGATTGTTTCTAACTTAGTTGGTGCAGAGACTAATCCCGATATTGCGGCAGATGAAAACGGCGGATGTTATGTCTCTTGGATTGAAGAAATTTTGAAAATAAAAAAATTGTATGTGCAAAAGATCAATTCAGATGGGAAAAAATCTTTTGGTGAATATGGAATTTTTATTTCAAATCCTGAAGAAGATTGTGTCAATCAAAAGATTATTGAAGATAGTAAAAGCGAACCTCTAATTTTTTATTCTAGTAAAAAAACACAAACCAAAATTTACTTTCAGAGACTTTCAAAAAAAGGTGCAAAAAAAATCGGATTGTATGGAAAAGAAGTTTCAGGCATTAAAGGGAATCAAGAATTATTAAAGATAATTCCATTCTCGAATAATGAAATGGCTGTTTTGTTTTTGGTAAATGAAAAAGAAAATTTAGCAACAGCTTATTTGCAAATTTTCAGTCAAGGGGAAAAACCAAAATTTAAAAATCCAATAAAGATTCATTCCGAATGTAAATTCCATCAGAAACCTGAAATGAAATTGGACGATAAAGGATTTTTTATTTACTGGACCTGTCATCACAATGGAGTAAATAATATCTCCCTGTTCATTCAAACAATAACTCCGAAAGGTGAAATTTTAAAATTGGATGGACTTAGAATCAGCACAGTAGAGCTGCAAACGAACTCACAATTTTATTTGTATCTGGATAATCCAATTGAATGTGTTGCTTCTAATTATTTGAATAATAATGAAATCGTGTTCTTGCTTTTTGATTTGAGTGATTATAAAAATCCAAAGCTTCAAAATTTTACGGCAACATATTACAATGGACTTGTAAAGTTGAATTGGGACTTATTGAATGATAGACCAGGAACAAAAATTTTTCTTGAAAGAAAAACCAGCGAAGATGAAATTTGGCGAAAAATTTTTATTTATAATTCAACTGAAAAATCGGCTTTCAAAAAAATGACTTTTGATGATCAAATTCTTTTTTCCGAAAATCTGAAATATCGAATCACGGGAATTGATCCTGAGGGGATTGAGATTTCAAATGAAGAGATTGAAGTAGAAACCGATCCAGTTACAGAGGGATTTTATCTGTTCCAAAATTCACCAAATCCATTTAGCAAATCGACAAAAATTGCTTTTCGTATTCCAATTAAAACAAAAGTTGTAATCAAACTCTACAACTCACGACTTGAAGAAATTGGAACAATCTTAAATGACCTGTATGAACCTGGAACTTACGAGTTTGAATTTATTCCTTTCGATTCAATGGAAAGTGGAATTTATTTTTACAGGATTTTTGCTTCAAATTTTTTTGATGTCAAAAAAATGATTTACTCAAAATGAAAAAACCTGAGATTAAAATATTTTGTGATTTCGATGGAACAATTGCGATTGAAGACATCGGAAATTTATTTTATAGACAATTCGGTGATTCACAGATTTGTGATGAAGTTGTTCAAAAGTGGCGTGATGGTAAAATTAGCTCAATTGAGTGTCTCAGTATTGAATGCAAAACGATAAAAAATCTTTCACTTCAAAAAGCTTATGAGTTCATTGATCAACAAAAAATTGATGAGACTTTTATTGATTTTGCTAATTTCTGCAAAGAAAAAAATCTTGATTTGATAATTCTGAGCGACGGACTGGATATCTACATCGATAGAATTCTAAAAAAATATAATCTTAACATTAAATTTTATTCGAACTCAATTCGAATTAATGCTGACGGAACAGGGCAGATGATTTTTCCATACACCGATTCAATTTGTTTGAAGTGTGCCAACTGCAAGAGGAATCACATCATTAACAATTCTTCGGACGACGACATTACAATTTACATTGGCGATGGACATTCAGATCGTTGCCCAATTGAATATGTCGATTACATCTTTGCAAAAGATCAGCTGTTAAAACATTGTGAGCTAAATCGAATTTCTTACTTTCCGTTTGATAATTTTATCTCTGTAAAGAATGCGTTAGAAAAACTTATTAGTAAGAAACGAATTAAAAAACGAAATACTGCAATTTTAAAAAGAAGAGAATTATATTTATTGGAGCCATAAATGAACGCAGGAAAATTTTTCTTCAAATATAGGAGTTACACTCCTCTTCCTTTTTTAATTTTGATGTTTCTTTATTCCAATCCAAATATTTATTCGATGTTAATTGGATTTGTTTTTGTCCTTGTTGGTGAATTTATTCGTATCTGGGCAAATTCTTGGGCTGGTTCTGAGACAAGAACAACTGGTGGTGTAGGTGGAACATTTTTGGTCATAAGCGGACCTTATGCGTATGTTAGAAATCCGCTTTACATTGGCAATGTAATTATTTATTTCGGACTTGGAATAATGTCAAATGCTGTTTTTCCATATTTTCAAATTGTTGGTTTGATTTATTTTCTTTATCAATATTATGAGATTGTAAAAGAAGAAGAAAATTTTTTAAAAACTAAATTTGGTCAGGCTTACGAAGATTATTGTAAAAGTGTAAATCGTTTTTTGCCAAAGCTAAAAAAATATCAAAATCACTCAATTGAACAGCCAGACTTTTCCTGGAAAAAAGGCTTGCAGTCTGAGATAAGATCAATTCAGGCATCTTTAAGTGTAATCGCAATTTTATTACTAATATGGTTAATTAGAAGAGTTTAGTTGGTTTAAAATTTTTCAATTTGAAAATGAGAGAAATTTTAATTATTGCAGGTGAAACATCAGGTGATTTGCACGGAAGCAATCTTGTTAAGTCGATAAAGCAATTTGATTCTACGATAAAGTTTTTTGGAATTGGTGGAGATAGAATGAGAGAAGTAGGTGTTGATCTGGTTTATCACATCAATTCACTTTCATTTATGGGATTTGTTGAAGTAATCAAACATATACCATTCTTGAAGAAAGTTAAAAAAAACATACTGGCTTTCGTAAAAGAAAAAAATCCTGATGCTGTAATCTTAATTGATTATCCTGGTTTTAATCTCAGCATTGCAAAAGAACTTCATAAACTTGGCAAAAAGATATTCTACTATATTTCACCGCAGATCTGGGCGTGGGGAAAAAATCGAATTGATTTGATTCGAAAAGTTGTGCATAAAATGATTGTTATTTTTCCCTTTGAAGAAAAAATGTATCGTGAAGCAAATGTAAATGTTTCTTTTGTCGGTCATCCATTGCTTGATGTAATTGAGAGTTATCGATTTGAACCGAGAGAAGAATTTTTTGAACATAATTTACTTGATCCATCAAAAAAATTGCTTACGATTTTTCCGGGAAGTAGAAAACAGGAATTGACGGAAATTTTACCAATTGTATCCGAAGCTGCTTTGAAATTGAAAAAAGAGCTCGACTTAAATGTCGTAATTGCCGGGCTACATACAATATCTCCGGACTTTTACAAAAAATATTTTGATGATGAATTCAAATTAATCTTTCAAAAAAATTATGAGTTGATGAAATATGCTGATGCTGGCATCATTAAATCCGGAACTTCGACACTCGAAGCAGCTTTGTTTGAGCTTCCTTTTATTGTCGTTTACAAAACTTCTTTTCTAAGTTATTTGATTGGAAAAAATTTAATTCAAATAGACAAAATTTCTCTTGCTAATATTGTAGCTGGAGAAGAAATTGTAACAGAATTAATTCAAAAAGATTGCAATCCTCAAAGAATTTATCGTGAGATTAAAGATATTCTTCTCGATGAAAACAAATCAATTCAACTCAAAGAAAAATTAAAAAGAATTAGAACTTTGCTTGGTGAAAGAGGTGCATCACAAAGAGCAGCAAAAATAATTTTATCTGAGATTTAGGATGAAGAGTTTGATACAACAAATTGGACTTTTAATTCTGCCGCCAATTATGGATTTATTAACAAGAACACTGAAAATTGAAATTGAAAATGAAGTTGCTCTACAATCAAAAAATTATGTATTGGTGTTCTGGCATGGAAAAATGCTCGCCGGCTGGTTTCTCGGAAGAAATAAAAATTTCTACGCTGTTGTCAGTCAAAGCAAAGATGGTGAAATTCTTTCTCGATTATTGAAGAGATGGAATTACAAATTAATTCGTGGTTCGAGCTCTAAAGACTCGAAAGAAGTGATGAAAGAAATGGTCGAAGTTTTAGAAAATGGATATTCTCTCGCCATAACTCCCGATGGTCCACGTGGTCCAAGAGAAGAAATGAAAATTGGCGGATTGATTGCCTCTGTTCGTTCTCAAAAACCGATTGTACTTTGTGGAATTCATTATGAGAAAAAAAGAATTTTCAATAGCTGGGATAAATTTGAATTGCCTAAATTTTTCTCGAAAGTAAAAATAAAATTATCTGAACCAAAAATTTTTTCGGATGATTTATCGAATGAAGAATATGAAAAAATTCGCCGTCAACTTGAACTAAAACTGAAAGAGCTTTCGGAAGAAAGAGTAAATGACTAAGCTACAATATCTCAGATTTTTTTTATTGCCTTTTTCTTTTATTTATTCTCTGGCAATCAAGTTTAAAGAATTATTATATCATTCAAGTTTTCTTCGGAAGATTTTTGGAATTCAAGTCTATCATTCAAAAATTCCAGTTATTTGTGTAGGAAACATTCGAGTTGGTGGGACAGGTAAGTCTCAAATCGTTCTAGAACTTGCTAAGAAACTTTTAGAGAAAAGCAATCGAGTTGCAATTCTTTCGAGAGGTTATAAAAGAAAATTCAGAGGATTTTTTGAAGTTGATTCTTTTGATGCAGAAAAATTTGGTGATGAACCAGTTCTAATTAAACGAAATCTCCCTGATGCAAGAGTATTTGTTTCTGAAGAACGAAGATCGGCTTTAAAAAAAATCAATGAAATGAATGAAGCGGATTTCATCTTAATGGATGATGGATTGCAAAATTTAAGCGTTCATAAAAACATTTCAATTGTACTGATTGACAATAATTTCTTTTCAAAAAACCTTATTGAAAGATTATTACTTCCAGCAGGTAATCTCCGTGAACCTAAGAAAAAAGTCTTTGATTACGATTTTGTGATCTACAATAAAAAATTTAATGATAATTTGCTCAACGACAATCAATTTGAAAATTTTGTATTAGCAGAATATCAATTCATAGGTTTAAGAGATTTTGAAAATAATGAAATCAAATTCACAGAATTTAGAGAAAAAAGTGTCGGTGCATTTTGTGGAATTGCTCAGCCAAAAACTTTTCAAGATTTACTTGAAAAACTTCAAATTTTTCCAACTTTTTTTAAAATCTTTCCAGACCATCACTTTTATGATATACAAGATTTTAAAATATTGATTAAATTTGTAGAAAAACTTGGGTGTAATCACCTTATAACGACTGAAAAGGACATTGTCCGACTTACGAAACTTCAAAATGAGTTTAAGAGAGCTGGGGTTTTCCTCTATTATGCGAAAATCACAGCAAAAATTTTTGATGAGGAGAATTTATTCCAGAAAATTTTATGTCTGAAAGAAAAGTAAAAATTGGTTTATCATATTACGGAAAGAAAATTCAAAATTATTTTGATTGGTTAAAATCTTATTCAGATGAAATTGAAATCGTAAAACTCTGTCATTCATCAAATCTACCAGAAGATTTAGTAAAATGTTCGGGTTTGCTTCTGCCTGGTGGAGTTGATATTGATCCTGAAAATTATTTTCAGAAAAACGAAGGCTTATCTAAAATTAATGATGAGTCAAAAGTTCGCGATAGGTTTGAAAGAGAATTGATTGATGTTGCATTGAAAAATAAATTACCAATACTTGGAATTTGTCGTGGATTTCAACTTGTCAATATTCATCTCGGTGGGACATTGTTTCAGGACATAAAAAATCACAGAAACTCTGAAGGCGAAGAAGATTTAATTCACAAAGTCAAAGTAAATCAGGAATCAAAACTTTTTGAAATTGTAAATTCAGATGAAGGTTTTGTAAATAGCTCTCATCATCAAGCAATCGATAAAATTTCTGACGAACTGATTGCTACTGCCTATTCAGACGATGGAATTGTTGAAGCTCTTGAGTGGAAAGATAAATCAAACAAATCGCCACTTCTTCTTGTTCAATGGCATCCAGAAAGAATGAAGGACAAAAACGAAAATCCTTTTTCAACTGGGGTTTTAAACTGGTTTATTAAATGTCAAATAAATTACGGAGAAAGATAATATGGCTAAAACAGTAAAAAAATATGTTTACTTCTTCGGTGGAAAGAAAGCCGAAGGTAGAGCCGATATGAAAGAACTTCTCGGTGGTAAAGGAGCTAATCTTGCCGAAATGGTAAATATCGGTTTACCTGTTCCGGCTGGTTTTACAATTACCACTGAAGTTTGCACATATTTCTATAAACACAACAAAACATATCCTAAGGAACTTGAAAAACAAGTTAAAGACGCTCTTAAAAAAGTTGAACAAATTATGGGAGCCCGATTTGGTGATCCGGGAAATCCTTTACTTGTCTCTGTTCGTTCTGGCGCACGTGCTTCGATGCCTGGTATGATGGATACAGTTTTAAATCTTGGATTGAATGATGAGACTGTTCAAGGTTTAATTAAGAAAACAAATAATCCAAGATTTGCTTATGATTCTTATCGCCGTTTCGTTCAAATGTACGGTGATGTCGTTCTCGGATTAAAGCCACAAAAGAAAGATGAAATTGACCCATTTGAAGCAATTATTGAAAGAAAAAAACATCAAAGAGGAATTACTCAGGATATTGAATTAACGACTGAAGATTTAAAAGAATTAGTTGAAGAATTCAAAAACGAAATAAAGTTAAAGACCGGTCATGATTTCCCAACAGATCCCTGGGAACAACTTTGGGGTGCCATTGGTGCTGTTTTTGGTTCCTGGAATAATGAAAGAGCAAAAGCTTATCGTAAATTGAACAACATTCCAGAAGATTGGGGAACAGCTGTTAATGTTCAGGCAATGGTCTTTGGAAATATGGGTGAAGATTCATTAACAGGTGTTGCTTTTACTCGTGACCCAGCCACTGGTGAAAATGAATTCTATGGTGAGTATTTGACAAATGCTCAAGGCGAAGATGTGGTAGCAGGAATTAGAACTCCACTTCCAATTAAAACTTTGAAAGAAACAAAACCAGAAATCTATAATCAGCTTGAACGTATTAGAAAGATCTTAGAGAAACATTATAAAGATATGATGGATATTGAGTTTACTGTTCAACAAGGTAAACTCTGGATGTTGCAATGCCGTGTTGGAAAACGAACTGGCTTTGCTGCTGTCACGATGGCAGTTGATATGGTTAATGAAAAATTAATTTCAAAAGAAGAAGCAATTCGTAGAATTGAACCAGATCAACTTAATCAATTACTCAGACCAATTTTTGATCATAATGAAAAAAGAAAAGCTATTGAAGAAGGAAGATTAGTTGCTAAAGGATTGAACGCTGGTCCAGGTGCTGCAACTGGTAGAGTTGTCTTCAGCGCTCCTGATGCTGAAGAATGGGCAAAGAATGGTGAAAAAGTAATTTTAGTCAGAATTGAAACTTCTCCAGAAGATATCCGTGGTATGAATGCTGCTGAAGGAATTTTAACTGCTCGAGGTGGAATGACTTCTCATGCAGCATTAGTTGCTCGACAGATGGGTAAAGTTTGTGTTGCTGGTTGTGGTGATCTTGAAATTGACTATTCAGCTCAACAAATGAAAATTAAAGGTAAAGATGTGGTCATTAAACAAGGTGATTATATTTCACTCGATGGTACAACTGGAGAAGTATTCTTAGGAAAGATTGAAACCAAACCTTCTGAAATTATTCAAGTTTTAATTCAAAAAACTCTTGATCCAAAAGATGCACCAGTTTATCAGAAATATGCAGACTTAATGAGCTGGGCTGATAAATTGAGAAGATTAAAAGTTAGAACTAATGCAGATACTCCTGAGCAATCAAAAAACGCCATTGCATTCGGTGCTGAAGGAATTGGGCTTTGCAGAACTGAGCATATGTTCTTTGAAGGTGATAGAATTCAGGCAGTTCGCGAAATGATACTCGCTGATTCAGTTGAAGGAAGGAAAGCTGCTTTGAACAAATTGCTTCCACTTCAAAGAGGTGATTTTGAAGGTATCTTTGAAGTTATGGAAGGAAGACCTGTTACTATTAGAACTCTTGATCCACCTTTACACGAATTTCTACCTCATGAAGATAAAGACATTCAAGAACTTGCAGATCGAATGGGAATTTCTTTCGAAACTGTGAAAAATAAAATTGAGAGTATGAAAGAATTCAATCCAATGTTAGGTTTCCGTGGATGCCGACTTGGTATCAGCTATCCTGAAATTACAGAAATGCAAGCTCGTGCAATTTTTGAAGCTGCCTGCAATGTTAAGAAAAAAGGAATTAAAGTTTTTCCTGAAATTATGATCCCTCTCGTTGGTCATGTTAATGAATTAAAACTTCAAGAAAAGATTGTGCGTAGAGTTGCTGAAGAAGTTATGAATGAAATGGGTGAGAAGGTTGATTACACTATTGGAACAATGG
>JBNAWO010000085.1:0-10671 GCA_049699815.1 Ignavibacteria bacterium
GGGAATTGTAAATCTAATTTTTGTCTTTGGATTGAAGGGATTTGGGTAGTTCTGACTAAGTTTAAAATCATAAGACACTAAAGGTTGCTCATCTACACTAGTAATAATTTGATTCCATTTCTGTTTAGCATAAACCAAATTTGATTGAAGATGAGAAAGATTATCGCCGGCTAAAACTGCAAATGCAATATTGAGTGTATCATTTGGGTTAATTGTGTAAGGTCCACCTGCTATTACATAAGAAACATCACCAGCACCAGCTTGAGTTTTTGATACACCACCGCTAATTGATTCCCATTTTTCAGCATCAGTAAAACCATCATAAATTCCCCAGCCACCATCTCCACCGGCATTTAGTATAGCTCTAAAGTGATAATTATTATGTGAAAGCAATGCAGAACCTACATAATAAGGAGTTGTTCCTGGCTGATTATAAACATATCCCATTTTATTATTATTATCCCATTTTGCAATATCATCAAGACCACTGTTATTAATTAAATCCCAATCGAAGAAAAGACCAGCAAAAAAGTTTGTGATCTGTGATGAAGTAGTATTTATAAATTTGTAATGCAAAATGACAAAATCTGTATTTGGATTACTTGAATATGCATAAGAATTCAAAATTACTTTAATACCTATTTTATTTGTTCCAGCTCCATCATCATTAAAAACAGATAGAGCCTGTAAGTCGGATACTGTGCCGGGTAAAAAACTTTTGATTGGAGAAACAATCACAAAATCTTGATTTTGTGCATTACCAGTTTGATTTCTTGCAACATCAGAAATTTTTGTTGTGCTTGTTCCAACAATTAAAGCACCTTCAAACAAAAGATTATTGCTTGATTTGTATTTGAAGCCCTGACCTTGAGTGTTATTTGGATAATCATTAAAAGCAAGATTCCCTCTACTACCAATTGTAATTGATATTGTGCTGTTATTCAAAACGACATAGCTCGGATTAGCTACAAAATTAATTATCTGCCAATCTGAATAAATTCCATCTGAGAAAGTAAGCAGCAATCTTACATTTAAATCATAACCAATTGTATTGGAAGCCTGAATTCTAAAAGGCGTGGTGAAATTATTAAAAGTTTCTCCCGAAGATTTTGAACCCGCATTAAATGTTCCATTTATTACGCTAATCCCTGATGTTAAAGATGTTAATGTGATTACTAAATTACTGGTAGAGTTAAGAATATTTTTAAAAGAAATTTTTACTTCTGCTTGTTCATTTGCTTCAAGAATTTCATTTCCATTACCAAGTGGTGGGTTGTCACTCAATTGATAAGAAAGCATTCTAACAGAAGTATTAATTGAATCTTGCAAAGCTCTCCAGGCATTAACTCTTCCTTTACCTAACATATAACGATAGAGAGTATTGACGCTGTAATTATCATCACAGCTTACACGAATTTTTTCTCCGACCTGTTCAGGAGTAAAGTTTGGATACTTAGCTTTCACAAGTCCGGCAATTCCAGCAACAAGCGGAGAAGCCATCGATGTTCCTGTCAAATTAGCATATGTATTAGAAGCCCATGTATTATACAGAGATGTTCCTGGTGCACTTACATCAACTGAGTAACCATAATTAGAGTAACTTGCTTTTCTATCATCTGAATTAACAGCTGCAACTGAAAGAACATTTTTATAACTGGCGGGGAAGAAATCCGAAGAAGAATTACTATTGCCTGCGGCTGCAACAACAAGAGAACCTTTTGCTGTTGCATAATTGATTACATCCTGAGCAAATTGAGAAAATCCACCACCACCCCAACTGCAATTAATAACTTGAGCACCATTATCAGCTGCATAAACAATTCCTTCATAACCATACCAGATATAAGGACTATTCGAAGATGGATCTTTCTGATCATCTCGTGCAGTTTTTACAGCCATAATCTTACACTTAAATCCCATACCGGCTACACCAATTCCATTATCAGTTGATGCTGAAGCAATGCCAGCAACATGTGTCCCATGATAGGGATTATCTTCCTGTGGATTATTGTCAGGAGTTCCATTTAGACCACCGAAATCCCATCCACGAATATCATCAACATAACCATTATTGTCGTCGTCAATTCCATTGTTTGGAATCTCATCATGATTGATCCAAATATTTGGACCAAGATCAGGATGTGTCCAGTAAACTCCTGTATCAATTATTCCTATTACAACCGAAGAATCGCCTTTTGAAACATCCCAGGCATTTAATGTTTTAGTTTGATTGAGATAAAACTGTGATCCAAGTGAAGGATCGTTTGGGGTATATTCAACTCGATAAACATATCTCGGTTCAGCATATTCGACCTCATCAAGATAACTTAATTTCTTTGCGAGTATTAGTGGATCTATGCTGCCTGCAAATTTTATTGAGTAAATTCGATCTAATCCAATCTGTGTTTTGAAAAATTTGTTTTTTGAATCATTAAAAATAAAAATTGGCTCAATCGATTTAACAGAAATATGATCGAAAATCTTAAACATTGTTGAAACTAATTGCAAACGCGAATTTTCATCATTAAAGTCTCTTTTAAATTTTATAATTATTTCGTTTGAACTGTAAAGTAAATCACCATTTGAAATAACTTCTGGTTTCTTATCTGCCGAAGGTTTAAATCCCGTAAAAGTAACAATGAGGATTATGAATAAAATAATTTTGTATCTCATCGAGTTCTCCTTTTTTTATTTTAAATCTAAAAATAAAAACCGGCTTGAATACCAAGTCTTATTGAAAAACCATTAAAGTTCATTTTTGGAACATTGACTAGCTTTATTTCATCATCTTTTTTCCAATCGTCATTAATGATAAAGTTGTAATCACCAGAGACAAAAAACTTCAAAAAATTTTTATAAATGTATTCAAAATTGATTGATGGTTGAATTGAGAAAAACGAATAAGTAATTTTCTTTGAAGCATTTGTTTCGCCAATAGAGATTTGCAAAGTTTCATCCCAGCTATTGAAGTCAGATGTTCGATCAGAAATATAAAGTTCAATAGAACCACCACCTATACCGAGATCTACATTTACAGAAAAATTTTTTTGATGATAAAATTCATATCCTAATGTTCCAAAACCGACACCATAATCCAATTTTGTTTTCGTATTGTAAGATGAATTATAAATAGTACGTAAAGAATTTTTTTCAATTGAGCCGCCCATTCCATATCCACCAATTCGAATTCCACCAATGACTAAATTTCCTCCACCACCAAAACCAAAAATTGGTTTATCGAATTCTGGTAAATCAAATTTTTTGAGTTCATTATTTAAATCTTTAAGGGACGGATTTAAAATCCCGAAATGAATTCCTCCGCCAATCCCCATTCTTCGTAAAAGTCCCCACTGTGCATTGATTGTTTGTGCAACAAGAAGTAAAACCACCATAAAATAAAAAATTCGTTTCATTTCAGAACTCCAATTGCTCATTTTTGTTATTTAATAATCAACAAAAAAGATGATAAATTCAATAGACCGAGACAATTGCTTTCAAAATTTTTTTGATCCATCAAAAATTAAACTAAATGTTTTAAAATCAATTCATTTGTTCTACAACATCTAATTCAATTAAATTAATAGCCAAAAATTTCAGATAAATTTTCAGGTAAATTATGACGGAACACCAAAAAGGAATTTTTGCAATTGTAACTGCATCTCTACTCTGGAGTACGGGAGGATTATTTATAAAATTAATTTCACTTGATGCTTACCAACTTTCATTTTATCGCTCAATTTTTTCGGCTCTGACTTTTATTCTTTTGTTCAGGAGAAAAGTATTAGTTTTTAATTTTCCTATCTTTATGAATGGAATTTTTTATTCTGGGATACTTATCCTTTTTGTTGTTGCAACAAAATTAACTACAGCAGCAAACGCAATTTTTCTTCAATACACGGCTCCAATATATGTTTTGATTTTTGAACCATTAATACTTAAAACGAAACTCAAAGCAATTAATGTAATTTCTGTTTTCGTTGCTTTTTTAGGGATGACTTTATTCTTTGTCGGTGAAATTTCACCAACTCATCTTGAAGGAAATTTTGTTGCTTTACTTTCGGGAATTTGTTTCGCTGCATTTTTAATTGGAATAAGGAAAAGCAGTGAAGAGTTCCGCGTTCCTTCAATCTTCTGGGGGAACATTTTCATTCCTATTCTCTGTTTCAATTCTGTGTATCCAGAATTCAATATCGATTTTAATAATTTTCTGATGGTTACTTATTTAGGAATATTCCAGATTGGCTTTGCTTATGCAGTTTTCACTTATTCAATTAAAAGGATTGAAGGAATTGAAGCAGCATTGATTGCAATGATAGAACCAGTGATGAATCCAATATGGGTCTATTTAGGTTATGGTGAAAAACCATCGCCTTTTGCAATTTTAGGAGGATTGATAATTTTATCTACAATTACAATTAGAACAATAATAACCGAAAAGCAACGAATTAAATTGAATAATCTAAAAGAATGATTATGAAAAGAAGAGATTTCTTAAAAATATTTTCTGTAGGTTCACTCTCAATTTTTGCATCTGGAATTCTCAATAAACTTTTTGCAAGTGTGGAAAGTCTCGAACCAAGAGAAGCTCCGTTCAAACCAGATTTAAGTTTGTGGTCCAGCGATAAAATAAATTTTTGCTGGATTGGTCACTCGACTTACCTGATTAATTTTTATGGAAAGATAATTTTAACTGATCCTGTTTTTTCAAATCGAATTGGACTTTATGCCTTAATTACAAATTTAGGTCCCAAAAGAATTGTAGCTCCAGCAATAAAACCAGAAGAAATTCCGCAACCAAATTTGATACTTCTCTCTCATGCTCATTTCGACCATATGGATTTTCCAACGCTTAAATATTTTTCTGAGAAATATCCGAACAAAATCTCTGTTGTGACAGCATTCAAGACAAAAGACATTTTTGAAGATCTTCCATTCAAAAAAATAGTAGAAGTCGATTGGGATGAAACAATTGAAATTTCTGATTTGAAAATCAAAGCCTTAAGAGTTAAACATTTCGGCTGGCGTTATCCCTGGCAGGAAGATCGCTCAAAAGGTTTTAAAAATGGAAGAAGTTTTAATGCTTACATTATCGAAAGGAAAGGTAGGAAGATTCTTTTTGGAGGTGATACAGCTTATGTCGATTGGTTCAAAAATTATAAAAATGAAAATTTAGATGTTGCAATTATGCCAATTGGAGCCTACAATCCATGGAAAATGTCTCATTGCAATCCTGAAGAAGCATTAATGATGGCTGACGATCTAAATGCTAAATATTTTCTTCCAATGCATACAAGAACTTACCCTCACGGGCGCGAACCCTTCGATGAACCAATTCAATGGTTAAAGAAATCTGCACCGAAGTACAGAACTAAAGTTGGATTATTTGAAATTGGTGAAACTTTTACTTTTTGATTATTGAATCAGAGAAAAATCAATTTCTATTGTTCTTCGACTTCGAGGAAAATATGAAAGCAAGATTGAATCTTTTACCTTCCCGCTTCCGATGAAATAATCCCCATATTTTACAACAACAAAATTAGAATCTTGAAAATTAAGTTTTGTCTTTTGCCCCATAAAATATGTTTTTAATTGCTCTTTGGTTTCGAGTGTCAGAATATTTTTTTTGATTTCGTTTCCAATAATTTGAACTGCGTTTGAAGTCAATCTCCATCCGGTTTTTTTATCCAGAGATGCAAGCTTAATTCCTATTCTCAAAAATTTAATCTGGCTATATTCAAAATCACTTTTTGATGTAAAGTAAATATCTCCGCTTCTTATGACAAAAAGAAAATTATTCCAGTAATCTTCATCAATCCCATAGTTATAAGAAAGCTGTTGAAGAATTTCTTTGACTTCTTTCGAATCCGAATCAAAAATTCTTTCTTCAAACTTTGTTGTCTCAGATTGAGGTTTTTCATCATCAATAAAATCACTTTTCTTTTTTAGTGTAATGATGAAAAATCCTTCTTCATCTTCAGTCGGATCAATGCGAATAGATTTGAAAAGATCGTCTCTGATATTTTTGCCAGTTGAATTTCCATTCGAAAATTCTTTTAGATTATGTTCAACAACTTCAAAAGGATATTTCATTAAAAACTTGTTTATTAATAATTCATTTTCTTCGAGTGTTGTTGTACAGGTTGAGTAAACAATTTCTCCGTCCACTTTTAACATTTTTGCTGCTGCAATTAGTAATTGATACTGTATCTGTGTGAGATTTTCTACCCGGCTTAAATTTCTTTCAATCTGTTTTTGTGGAGTAAATCTTGTGTCGCCAAGTGCAGTACAGGGCGGATCGACTAAAACTTTGTCAAAATAGTTAACAAAATTAGAAGCAAGATGAACTCCATCGTAATTTGAAATTGTTATGTTCAAATTTCCAAGCCGATCGGTATTGAACATCAAAGCCTTTGCTCTATCGAGAGAAATTTCATTAGCAAGAATAAATCCTGTATTATTCATTAATTCAGAAATTAGAGTTGTCTTTGAACCAGGAGCTGAACATAAGTCGAGTACTTTATCATTTTCATCTGGAACGAGCGCCAGAGCTGAAAGCATAGAAGATTTACTCTGAACATAAAGCAATCCAAGTGAATGCTCGAAAAGTTTTCCGATCTGAAAATTTGTTTTAAGAATATTTTTTTTACCAATCGTTTCAACTGTTAAATCAAATTCATCAGGAATGATTTTTCGAAGTCTTTCGATAAAATCTTTTTCTTCTATATTGAACGCTTTAAGCTTTAAATTGTTAATTCTAAAATAGGGCATAGTTTATTTTCATTTTATTGTGGACAATCTGCCAAAAAAATATTTTTCAATTACTCAGAGCAAAAATATTTATAAAAATAATAGAAATAATAAACTTACAAAGTTTAAAAATCATATTTATCATAATTTCCAAATCTGGAATTATTAAAGGAACAAACAAAAGGAATATAAAATCCTTGTAAAGATAATTTTGTACTTACTAAAGATAATAGTAAAAAAATGATTAAAAGTTTTTGTTTTCATTCCTAATTCCCTTTCATTTTCACAATTTTTGAGATACCTTCAAAACTTTCATCGTCCTTTGATAAAATCATATTTGATTGATAACTTTACACTTCAAATTTTAGCATATGAAAAACATAATTTTACTTACTCTCATATTTTTATCTTTTCCATTTCATAAAACGCAGGCTCAGGAGTATTATGCGTCTGGCGGAATGGGTTATAACTTCGTTACAATGGAAAAATTAAATGATTATCTTCACTACAACTGGGGATTTAATAACCGACGCGATGAATCTCATTCAGCGATTGAATTCTATACTTTAATAGGAACAAATTTATTACCGAATGTTTCGATCGAAACAACTTTTGGTTATACTTTGAATTCATTCACTAATAATTATGGTCTCGGTATCTATCAGTTTGATTACACCTTCTATATTCCTGAAGTAAGTTTTCTCTACAATTTAAACTACAATTATTACGGATTTCAAGCTGGAATTGGATTTAGTTATGTTTTAGGAGCAATCAACGAAACTCAACCGATGACTATTCAAAAAATTACAGAAGAGACAAAAGGGTTTGCTTTTAACATTAAATCAATTTTTTACACTGCTTTAAGTTACACTTTGCAGGTTGAACTTGGAATTAACTATCGTCAGGCATTTTTGAGTGATTTAAATTTTAATAATTTTTTTATCAACAAGCAGCCTTACGAGCCGCTCAATTTATCATTTAATTCATTGGGAATAAAAATAGGAATGAGGTATTTATTTTAATGGAAGAAATAATCAAAGCAATCGTTCTTGGTATAGTTCAAGGATTAACCGAATTTTTACCAATTAGCAGCACCGCTCATTTGAGAATTGTCCCAGCTCTCTTTGGCTGGGAAGATCCAGGCGCTGCATATTCAGCCGTAATTCAAATTGGAACAATGTTGGCAGTAATAATTTATTTCTTGAAAGATTTAATTCGTATTTATAAAAAAGTTATTACAAATCTTTTTGAGAAAAAATTTATTACTGATAACGATTCAAAACTTGGCTGGTATATAATAATTGGAACAATCCCAATTATAATTTTGGGATTACTTCTCGAAAGATTAATTGAGAATGAATTTCGTTCTATTTATGTAATAAGTTTTTCTCTTATCTTCTTTGCAATCATTCTTTCAATTGCTGAAAGGATATCAAAGAAAAATCTAGATTTGAAAGATCTAACACTACCAAAGGCTTTAGTAGTTGGAGTGGCTCAAGCATTTGCTTTAATTCCTGGCGCATCGAGATCTGGAGTAACTATCACGGGTGGTTTGCTCGTAGGATTTAATCGGGAAATGGCAGCAAGATTTTCATTTCTACTTAGTGTGCCTGCAGTTTTATTGAGTGGACTTTATGAGTTTTACAAAATTCTGCCCAAACTTAACCAAGAAGGTGCTCTGTCTTTAATCATTGCAACTGTCTTTTCATTTTTAAGCGGAATTATTGCAATCGAATTTTTATTAAGATATTTAAGAACACATTCAACATATATTTTTATCTGGTACAGGATAATTTTAGGAATTTTACTGTTAATTTTACTAAATATAAATTTCATCAAACCATAAGTGGAGGATAACAATGAAGAATTTATTTCTGTTGACTTTAACAATTATCTTTATTTCAACTCAAGTTTCATTTTCTCAAAAATCAAAAACACAATCAATAAAAAAAGAAACGAGAACCCAGCTTGTTGCTGTCTTTGAAACAAATATGGGAACATTCGAATGTGAGCTTTATGAAGATAAAGCTCCAAAAACTGTCGCAAACTTTGTTGGACTTTCAGAAAAAGGTTATTACGATGGTGTAATTTTTCATCGAGTGATTGATAATTTTGTCATTCAAGGTGGCGACCCGACAGGAACTGGCAGAGGTGGTGAAAGCATTTATGGGCATCCATTTGAAGATGAATTCCATCCAGATCTAAAACACGATAAAGCCGGTGTCCTGTCGATGGCAAATGCTGGTCCGAATACAAATGGAAGTCAATTTTTTATCACACTTGCACCAACTCCCTGGCTTGATAATAAACATTCAATATTTGGTCAGGTCATAAAAGGAATGGATGTAGTTAGAAAAATTGGTAAGGTAGAAACAATTAAACCTGGCGATAGGCCTGTAAAAGATGTGGTGATTAAAAAGATTAAGATTGAAAGAAGAAAAATCAAAAAATAAGTCTGTTATGAAAGAAGAAACTTTTTCTTCACGTTGGGCTTTACTTGTTTCAATACTTGGAATAGCCGTAGGTACAGGAAACATCTGGCGTTTCTCAAGAATCGTTGCGCAAAATGGCGGGGGCTCTTTTTTAATTCCCTGGATTATTTTTCTTCTAATCTGGTCAGTTCCTTTAATCATTCTTGAATTCACTATTGGAAAATATACACGAAAAGGTCCAATTGGTGCTTTTGTTCAACTCGCAGGTGAAAAATTTGCCTGGATGGGTGGTTTTGTTGTTTTCGTATCTACTGCAATTATGTTTTACTATTCTGTTGTGACTGGTTGGTGCATCAAGTATCTAACAGCTATTTTTACTGATGATCTTCTTTCAATTAATGATTATTCTGCATATTGGAACGAGTTCAGTTCGAGTTATCAACCTATTTTATTTCATTTAATTGCAATTTTGATTTCGGGTTATGTGATTTATCGTGGAGTTAAAGGTGGAATTGAAAAGATAAGTAAAGTGCTCGTTCCTTCCCTTGTTGCAATTTTGATCCTCTTATTTCTTAGAGCAATTTTACTTCCAGATGCAATCAAAGGAATTGAATTTTTCTTCAAACCAGATTTAAATCTCTTGTTAAATCATAAAGTCTGGATTCAGGCATTAACACAAAATGCATGGGATACTGGTGCTGGCTGGGGGTTAATTCTGGTTTATGCAGCTTATGCACAAAAGAAGGAAGACACTACAATTAATGGTGCTCTAATTGCTTTTGGAAATAATTCAATTTCGTTGCTTGCTGGTATGACAATCTTCGCAACCGTTTTTGCGTTAACAACAGGCGATGCTTTGAAAGAAATTACAACTTCTGGTCCGGCTAACACTGGATTAACTTTTATTTCTTTACCAAATCTTTTCAAACAATTACCTGGTGGATACTTTGTTCAGAATCTTTTCACATTTTTATTCTTCATTGCTCTAACATTCGCAGCTTTAACATCTCTAATTTCGCTTGTCGAACTTGCAACAAAAACATTAATTGATTTTGGCATTGAAAGAAGAAAGGCAATTGGTATTGTTCTCATCTTCGCTTTACTTTGTGGTTTACCTTCAAGTCTCAATATAAAATTTTTAATTAATCAAGATTGGGTCTGGGGAGTTGCTTTAATTCTGAGCGGAGGATTCCTTGCTTTTGCTGTGATAAAATATGGAGTTAATAGGTTCAGAGAGCAGATCCTTAATAGCAATGAAAGTGAGTTTAAATTTGGTAAGTGGTTTAATCTTTTAATTCTAATTTTGATTCCACTTCAAGCCGTTATACTTTTATTTTGGTGGATTACAGCATCATTTGGATGGGAAACAGAATGGTATAATCCATTCAAACCGGAGTCAGCTGGAACAGCTATTTTTCAATGGATGATTGTAATTTTAATTTTGCTTTTGATGAACAAAAAAATTGCGAATAAAATAACGAAAGAATATGAG
>JBNAWO010000086.1:0-10558 GCA_049699815.1 Ignavibacteria bacterium
TATGTAGTGATTAACAAAGTTGATAATGCAGATAAAGAAAGTCTATCAGCAGACTTTTATGAACTTGGTTTTGAAAAAATTTATACTATCTCGGCTCAGCTGGGCAGAAAGATTGGCGACTTTCTGGATATTTTAACTAAAGATTTTCCTGAGAATGTTGATTTACTTGATGAGAAAGAAGAAACACCAAAATTTGCTGTCGTTGGGAAACCAAATGTTGGTAAATCATCTTTTGTAAACGCTTTGCTTGGGTATGACAAACATATTGTAACAGAAATTCCAGGTACAACAAGGGATGCAATCGATACAAAAATCAAATATTATGGTCGTGAAATTACATTAATTGATACAGCTGGTTTGAGGCGAAGAAGTCGCATTTCAGAAAGCATCGAATTCTTCAGTGTCTTGAGAACCCTGAAAGCTTTAGATAGATGTAATGTCGTAATCATTTTGATTGATGCAACACAAGGAATTGAAAAACAGGATATGAGAATCATCAACGAAGCCATTAAAAGGAAGCGAGGAATCATTATTGCTGTTAATAAGTGGGATTTAATAGAGAAGGACGATAAAACCGCAAGAAAATTTGAAATTGCACTAAAAGAAATTTTAGGTGAGTTCAATTACATCCCAATTGTCTTTATTTCAGCTTTGACAAAACAGAGAATTTACAAAGTGATTGAAATTGCATTGAAGATTCTTGATGAATGGTATAAAAAAATTCCAACCAGTCAAATAAATGATTTTCTTGAAAGAACTTTTAGAGCAATTTCATTACCTTCAACACCGACTGGAAAAGAAATTAAAATTAAGTACGGTACCCAAATAAAAAGCGGTCCACCTGTCTTTGCCTTCTTTGCAAATGAGCCTAAAGATATTCAGGATCACACGAAAAGATTTATTGAAAACAAACTTCGGGAAGAATTCGGTTTTGTGGGAGTCCCATTAACTTTAATCTTCAAAAGAAAATGAATCCATTTAAACGAAAAATAATTGTTGTTGGTGGTAGTGCCGCTGGTCCTGCAGCTGCAGCAAAAGCAAAAAGAACTAATCCAGATAATGAAGTTATTCTCTACGAAGTAGGGAATTATATTTCTATCGGGACTTGTGAGATACCATATGTATTAACTGGTGAAGTTGAAAGTCTGGATAAAATTATTTTCTTTACTCCAGAAACATTTGAGAAAGAAAAAGGAGTGAAAGTAAAAGTTAAACATCGAGTGGAATCGATTGATAAACATAAGAAGAAAATATTTGTAAGAGATTTACAAACACAAAAAATATTTGAAGATAACTATGATAAATTAGTCTTGTGCACAGGGTCATTGAAAAAATTTCATCCAGCTTTTAGGTCAGGATTGAAAAATGTTTTTTATCTAAAAACCATTGATGATGTAAAGTCAATTCAGAGTTTTCTTGAAAATCACAATGTTAATTCCGCTCTTGTGATTGGTGCTGGTTACACTGGACTTGAGGCGTTAGAGTTTGTAAAAAAAATTTCTTCATCGGTCTATCTTGTTGATATTGCAGATCTGCCATTGCCCGGTTATGATTATGAAGTTCGAAGAATAATTCTTGAAAAGCTCAACGAAAAGGGGATCAATTTTATATCAGCAATTAATTTGACTCCATTTGAAAAGGATGATTTTATTACTCGAGTTAAAATCGATAACCAGCAAATTGATGTTGATTTTGTGTTGATAACAATTGGATTTGAACCAAATAATTCACTTGCTAAAACTGCAAACTTGAGTTTAAACTCTCCCTGCGGTTCAATTAAAGTTGATGAAAAACAAAAAACTTCGGATGACAATATTTACGCAGCTGGTGACTGCTGTGGAGTAAAAGAATACATTACAAAGAAAACAAGATGGATCCCATTAGCAAGTTATGCACATAATCAAGGGCATATTGCTGGTGCAAATGCTGCTGGAGACTTTGAGACTTTTCACTCTGTCGTAAGAAATGTTGCTTTTAGATTTTTCGATTTAAGTGTTGCAATGGTTGGCTTAACTACTGATGAAATTAAAAATGAAAATTTTAAGCTAAACGAAGTTTCTCATATTGGAAATTCTAAAATCAAAATAATGCCTGGAGGTGTTAGGCATCTCATAAAAATCAAATATCGAAAAGATAATAAACAAATTATAAGTGCAAATTTGATTGGTGGAGAGGATATAGTTGGAAAAGCTAACTTAATTTCTTTTGCAATTAAAAATAATATCCCGATTACAAAATTTTATCAAACTGATTTTATCTACACTCCAACTCTTACTCCTCTTATTGAAACACTATCCATATTAGCAAAAAAGTCAGGTGAATAAAATGAAGCTAAAAAATTTAACCATTGTAGATCATCCTCTTGCAAAAAGAGACTTGACCATCCTTCGTGATAAAAACACAACCCCGCTCGAATTTAGAAATGCAATAAAAAGAATTTCTTCGGTTCTGGTCACAGCAGTTACAAAAAATTTTGAATTAAAAGAAATTAAAGTTCATACACCACTCGAAAGGACAACAGGTTATAAATTAAATCATGAAGTTGTGATTGTCCCGATTTTAAGAGCAGGACTTACACTTGTAGATCCATTTTTAGAAATGATCCCGGATGCAAGAGTAGGTCACATTGGGTTGTACCGCGACGAAGAAACCTTAAAACCAGTTGATTATTATCTAAAACTTCCTAAAAACATTAAAAAGGCGAAGGTTTTAATAATTGATCCGATGCTTGCGACCGGAGGAAGTGCATCAGCTGCCATAAGTTTTCTTAAAGAAAGAGGAGCTAAAGATATAACTCTTGTATGTCTCGTTGCTGCTCCCGAAGGAGTGAATAAAGTTTCAACTGAACATAAAGATGTGAAAATCTATGCAATTGCTCTTGATAGAACTTTGAATGCTCGAGGTTATATATTGCCTGGACTTGGTGACGCCGGAGATCGTACTTTTGGAACATTTTAATTTCTAACAATCAGCTTTAATCAACCTAAATATTCTGAAAAATTCCGATAAGGGGGATTCTTTCTTTTGTAGGAACTTCGTTTATTAATTATAGTAAGTGATGTTGATTTTGATTTATAGGTTATTAAATTATGTTTGGAATTTGAGTTAATTATGTTCAGCACAAGACATCAAAGAATGTATAATAATCTCATCGAAGTTTGCAAGAATAATCTGGGCAATTTCGATGAGAATTTAATTCGCAAAGCATTTGATTTTGCTCTTCAGGCACATAAAAATGATTTGCGTGCGTCGGGTGAACCATACTTCGATCATCCTTACGAAGTTGCAATGATTATTGCAAAAGAAATACCTCTTGATGATATTTCAATTGCTTCCGCTTTGCTTCATGATGTTTTAGAAGATACAGAGATTACTTACGAAACTCTTGTTCAACATTTTAACCCTACAATTGCAGAAATTGTCGATGGCGTTACTAAAATCGGTGGAGTTATCAGAGATCACGATGCAAGTCAAGCTGAAAATTATAGAAAACTTCTCTTATCGATGGTTAAAGATATTCGTGTAATATTAGTAAAGTTTGCTGATCGCCTTCACAATATGAGGACACTCGAGTTCCTCTCACGGGAAAAACAAATTCGCATCGCCAAAGAAACAATGCAAATTTATGTTCCATTTGCTCATCGTTTTGGTCTTGCTCAAATTAGATGGGAACTTGAAGACTTGTCTTTCAAATACTTAGATCCTGATGCATATGAGGATATAAGAAAAAAATTGAAAGCTACTCGGCGAGAGAGAGAAACATACATTAAGAAAACAATTGCCCCGATCAAAGAAAAACTGGATGAAGAAGGACTTAAATATGAAATTGAAGGAAGACCTAAACACTTCTATTCGATTTATAGAAAAATGATTAACAGAGGAAAAACTTTCGATGAGATTTATGATTTATTTGCAATCAGAATAATCCTGGATACAGAAAATATTTATGAATGTTATAATGTTCTTGGAATTATCACACAAATCTATCGACCTGTTCCTGATCGTTTACACGATTACATTGCTTTACCTAAATCGAATAATTATCAGTCTCTTCATACGACAGTTGTTGGTCCTGAAGGCAAGATGGTTGAAATTCAAATTAGAACAAGAAGAATGCACGAAATTGCTGAGAAAGGTGTTGCGGCTCACTGGAAGTATAAAAATTCATATAAACCAACAAACAGAGAGATTGAAGAATGGGTTGATTGGATTCGAGACATTTTTGAAAATGTATCTAATCGTGAAGAGGCAAATCGAGATATCATTGAGAGCTTTAAGTTAAATCTTTATCAAGATGAAATTTATGTGTTTACTCCAAAAGGTGATTTGAAAGTCCTTCCAAAAGGTGCAACTCCGGTTGATTTTGCTTTCCAGATTCATAGTAAAGTTGGTTTTCATTGTATTGGGGCAAAAGTAAATGGAAAAATTGTCCCGCTCGATACAAAGTTAAACAGTGGTGATCAGGTTGAAATTTTAACTTCAAAAAATCAAACACCAAATCGTAGCTGGGAAAAATTTGTTGTAACTTCAAAAGCCAAGCAAGAAATCAGAAAATGGATCCGGCAAGAAGAAAACAAGCAAGTCGAAGAAGGAAAAAACATTTTTTCAAAAGCACTCAAAAAATTGAAAATTCATATTAATAATGATGACTTGCTTAAACTCATCCATAAATTCAAATTCGATAACTTAAATGAATTTTATAAAGCAATCGCAATCGGTTCAGTTGATCCTGAACAAATTTTAGTTCAGAAACCAGAGATTGAGAAAAAATTACTTGAAGAGTCCAAGTCATTAGATTTTGAAAAATTCGCTGATACTGCTCGTGAACAAGTTGGTGGTGTTCTAATTGCAGGTGATAAACTTGATGTTCTTCACAATTTTGCAAAATGTTGTAATCCAATTCCAGGCGATGAAATTTTGGGATTTATTACCAGAGGAGAAGGAGTAAAAATTCATCGTAGAAATTGTAAAAATCTCGAACGTTTAATGAAATTACATGAAGGAAGAATCATTGAAGTTGAGTGGCCCAAAACAGATGGAAATTATTTTATTGCTGCGATTAAAATTATCGGTGAAGATAAGCCAGGTATGCTTAGCGAAATTTCTCAGACAATCGTAAATACTCAAAATACAAATATTAAGAGCGTAAACTTCCAATCGCACCGAAATATATTCTACGGTACTGTTAGTGTAAATGTAAAAAACCTTGACCACTTAAATCGAATAATTGAAAGATTAAAAAAAATTCCAGGCATTGAAACAGTTGAGCGTTTCGAGGTGACAAATTAAAAGATGGGAAGAATTTTAGGAATTGATTACGGCAGTAAAAGAATTGGTTTAGCTCTCTCTGATCCTACTAATACTTTAGCTTCTTCTCTCCCAACAATTCAAAATGATAATAATGCGATTTCAAAAATTCTTGAAATCATTAATAAGAATGATGTCTCTAAAATTGTAATTGGTTATCCACTTAATATGAATGGAACGAAGTCGAGAGTTTGTGAACTTGTTGATGAATTCGTCGAAAAATTATCACGAAAAACTGACAAAGAAATTATCAAACGAGATGAAAGATTAACTTCATATATTGCACAACAACAAATTCTTGAATCAATTAAATCAAAAAAGAAAAGACAGGACAAATCTTTGTTAGACCAATTTTCAGCAAGAATAATTTTGCAGGAGTATTTAGATGAGTGCAAATAAACTAATCATGTTTTTATCAATACTTTTGATTTTATTTGTAACAAACTGCTTGAGTCAAAATATGTCTAAACAAATTAAACTTGATGGAGAATGGAATTACAAATTTGACGATGCAAAAATTGGAATCGAGCAAAAATGGTTTGAAAAAAATAAAACTAATCCTGATGGAAAAATTTTCGTTCCTGGTTACTTTGAGGAACAGACAAAAAAAAATTTTGACGGTTGGGTCTGGTATTTCAAAGAATTTGAGTTTGATTTTAAAATGGAGAATGAAAATTTAGCCTTATTCTTTGGAGCAATTGACGATGATGCAAAAGTTTGGTTAAATGATGAATATATCGGCGAACATCAAGGATACAGCGAAAGTTTTTATTTCGATATTCGAGATAGAATTAAAAAAGGAAAAAATTTCCTTGCTGTTTTAGTATCTGATCACGGTGGACCAGGCGGTATTTACAAATCTGTATTCATAAAATCCTATAAAACAGAAGAAGATTTGTTTTCAACCGAATTTTCTAAACAAAGTGCCAGACCTTCTCCTAATTGGGTAAAGCACGGAATTATTTATGAAATTTTTCCAAGATCTTTCACAAAAGATGGGAACTTAAAAGCTTTAACTAAAAAACTTCCGCAGATAAAAGAACTTGGCGTGACGATTTTATGGTTAATGCCAATTCATCCTATTGGAAAAGAAAAAAGAAAAGGCACTCTGGGTAGCCCTTATTCTGTAAAGGATTATTATGAGATCAATCCTGAGTATGGTACAAAAGAGGATTTTCAAAATTTTGTGAAAGAGGCTCATCGATTCGGATTTAAAGTAATTATTGATGAAGTTTTAAACCATTGTGCCTGGGATAACGAACTCGTCAAGAAACATCCCGATTGGTTTACAAAAGATAAAGATGGTAAAATGATTTCTCCTAATTCAGATTGGACAGATGTTGTTGATTTCAATTATGATAATCCAGAATTAAGAAAGTATATGATTGAAATGCTCAAATACTGGGTAAAAGAATTTGACATCGATGGATTTCGTTTCGATGTGAGTGAACTTGTTCCACTTGATTTCTGGGAAGAAGCTCGAGCTGAGCTTGAAAAAATTAAACCGCAATTCTGGTTATCGGAAGGAACTCTGCCAGAGCATCATCTTAAAGCTTTTGATATGACTTACTCCTGGAATATTTACGATTTATTCAAACCAATTCTAGATGGAAAAAGATCACCCCAAACAATTTTAAATTCTATCAAGCTCGAAAAATTTACATTTCCAAAAAATTCATTGCGAATGAGGTTTAATGAAAATCACGATAAAGTAAGAGCAGCAGAAATATTTGGTTATGATGGTTCTTTTATAACTGCTGCTATTACTTTCACAATCAATGGCGTTCCACTTGTTTACTCAGGTCAAGAAGTTGGAGAAAAAATTTTTTCTTCTCTATTTGAAAAAACAGAAATTGATTGGGGAAAAGAATTGAATTCAAATGAACATTTTCTTTTCTTCAAGAAATTGATTGCGATGAGAAAAAATTTCCCTGATTTGTACCGAGGTGAAATTAAACCAATTAATTTGAATGACGAAGTTTTAGCTTTTATTAATGTTTATAATGGAAGAGGCATAATTGGGATTTTCAATTTTGCTGAGAAATCAAAATCTATAGATTTAAATTTTGTCAATGAGTTAAAAGATTATGAAGTTAATTTGATTCCTATCATTGGGAGAAAATTCAAATTTGATGAAGAACGAATGGGAAGACCTGCGGATAAAATTTTTAATGTAGATCCGCTTGGATTTATTATTTTTGAAGTGAAAGAAAAATAAAATTGAATTTAATTTGAAAAACTTTTTAACAAAGTGATTGACAAAGAGAAAAATCTAAATTATTTTTACAATAAAAAATGGAGCATAAAAATATGACATTAGACGCACTCGGAATGATCGAAACCAAAGGTTTAGTTGGTGCGATCGAAGCGGCGGACGCAATGGTAAAAGCCGCGAAAGTTGAACTAATTGGTAAAGAAGTTATTGGTGGTGGTTATGTCACCGTTATGGTTCGCGGCGATGTGGGAGCAGTCAAAGCCGCAACCGATGCCGGTGCCGCTGCAGCTCAGAGAGTTGGTGAACTCGTCTCAGTTCATGTCATCCCAAGACCTCACGCCGATGTTGAATTAATTCTCCCGAAAAGACCAAAACAATAATTTTTAAGAAATGGAATTAGCATTAGGATTGATTGAAACAAAAGGTCTCGTTGGCGCTATTGAAGCTGCCGACGCAATGACTAAAACGGCAAATGTCCAGCTGATTGGTAAGGAATATGCTAAAGGTGGATTAGTTACAATAAAAATTATGGGAGAAACTGCAGCAGTTAAAGCCGCAGTAGATGCCGGTGCTGCTGCTGCTCAAAGAGTTGGGCAATTAATTTCTGTTCATGTTATTCCAAGACCTGATGATCAAACAGATCTGGTTGTTTTTGATTATGCTGTTCGAAAACCAGTTGGTGAAAATCCTGATGCTGAAAATAAAACAAAAAGAAGAGGTAGAAGACCTAAGTCAGAACCAAATTTGTTTGAATCAACTGCTACAGTTGAAAAAGAAGAGGTTGATCCTAAAACTCTTGACTATAATCAACTTGAAGGGATGACAGTCGAAGAGTTGAGACGACTTGCCCGAAAGACTAAAGGATTTCCAATTTTTGGAAGAGAAATTTCAAGGGCAAATAAATCAACTCTCCTTAATTACTTCAAAGATTTAATGTGAACATCTTCTTTTTTTTGAAAATACTTTACGCTGACTCCACAGTTTTGTGGAGTTTTTTTATATGAAAAAAGAAACTTTCATTTTTTCAATTTTTGTTATTCTTGCTTTCTTTTTCTGGGGAGCTTTAGCATTAAGCGAAGAATACACAATTACAATTGAAATCCCATTTCGTGTAATTTTGTACAATAAAAATTTTGCGGTTGAAGGTGATTCCCCAGAAAAACTTGAGATGAGAATAAGAGCCTCTGGCTGGAGTTTATTAAAAATAAAGTACTTTCAAGAAACAAAATTTAATCTTCAAATTAAAGAGCCGGAGGATAACTTTATTTTTAAAACGGCAAATATTTCAAACGATTTACTTGGTTTTCCAACTGATGTTAGAATCTTAAATATTCAGCCGGATGTAATTAAATTGAATTTTAATTCGGCAATTGAAAAGAAAGTTAAAATCTTTCCTCGATTAAGCTTTTCACTAAAGGAAGGTTATGAAATCGTTTCTCCGATTCAAATCAAACCTGAATCAGTTTTAATAAAAGGTTCACGAAAATTATTATCAAAGATTGATTCTCTGCCCACTGAGACAATTACACTTAATCAAATTTCTGAATCTGTTTCAGTTGATACCAGAGTGATTGATACTTTAGACAATCTTCTAGTTTATGAAAAAATTCCTGTTCGAGTATCTTTTGATGTCCAGCAAATTGCCGACAAAGATTTTGAAAAAATCCCAATTGAACTAATTAATGTCCCGATTGGTAAAGATGTAATTCTGTTACCTTCATTTATTGATATCAGGCTAAGAGGAGGAATTAATTTAATTGGTAATCTTAATCCTGATTCAATTAAAGTTACAGTTGATTTCAAAAAGTATTTTGGTAAGGAAGATGTGGAAATAAAACCTGAATTTAATTTGCCTTATGGTGTAAAAGTTTTAGATTACTTTCCAAAACAATTCAAATTAATAATTCGAAAGTGAGTTATGTTTATAACATTTGAAGGTATTGACGCTTCTGGAAAAACGACACAAATTAAATTGTTTGAGAGATATCTAATTGATCAAAATTTTAAAGTGATTGTCGTTCGTGAACCAGGCGGGACAAAACTCTCTGAGCAGATCCGGAATATTCTTCTTTCTAAAGAAAACTTTAATATGGTAAAGGAGTGTGAAATTTTCCTTTTTTCTGCAAGCCGGGCACAACTTGTTCGCGAAGTTATTATTCCAAAATTAAAAGAAGGATATATCGTTATCTCTGATCGATTTCATGATTCTACTACAGCTTATCAGGGAATAGGTAGAGGTATAAATTTAGAAGATGTCTATGCAATTCATCGAATTGCTATTGATGATTGTATTCCAGATTTAACTTTCTTTATAGACATTACCTTTGAAGAATCTTTACGTAGAAAAAATCTCAGTAAACTTTTGCCTGATAGAATGGAGTCTCAAGGTAAAGAGTTTTTTGAAAGAGTCAGAAAAGGTTATTTAGAGATTCAAAAAAGAGAACCGGAGAGGTTAAAAGTAATAAATGGGCACGGTTCACCAGAAGAAATTCACAAAAAAATTGTTCAAATTTTTGTCGAAAAATTAATAAGCTTGAAGGGGATGTAATGAAAAGAAAATATATTTATTTGATTTTAATTTTCTCGTTTGTTTCTGGATTTGTATTAAATCGTGCAGATGAATATTTCGAAATAATGAGGAGTATAGAGCTTTTCGGCTCAACATATAAGGAAATTGTTTCCAATTATGTAGATGATGTTTCACCGAGAAATTTAATGAAACGTGGAATAAATGGAATGCTCGAAGGACTTGATCCCTTTTCTAATTTCTTTGATGAAACTGAGAAAGGCGAGCTTGATTTACTAACAACTGGTAAATATGGCGGTATTGGGATTTTGATCGACTCAAAAGGCGGTGAACTCGTTGTGATGGAAGTTATGCCCGGTTATGCTGCACAAAGGCAGGGCATTAAAGTCGGTGATATCATTTTAGCAATTGATGATGAAGTTGTTACACAACAAAATTTTAATAAACTAACTTTTAAAGTAAGAGGACAACCAGGTACGGAAGTAAAACTAAAAATTAAACGACTCGGT
>JBNAWO010000087.1:0-10490 GCA_049699815.1 Ignavibacteria bacterium
TTAATAAACTAACTTTCAAAGTAAGAGGACAACCAGGTACGGAAGTAAAACTAAAAATTAAACGACTCGGTGAGAATAAAATCCTTGAATTTCATTTAGTTCGTGAGGAAATAAAAGTTCAGAATATTTCACTTGCAAATTTTGTTGATGATCAGGAAGGAATTTATTACATCAAGTTAGATCGATTCTCTAAAAGAGTAAGTGAAGAATTTTTTGAAAAGATCAAAGAAGCAAAAGATTCAGGAAAACTTAAGGGAGTTATTTTAGATTTAAGAAGTAATCCAGGTGGACTTTTACAGGCAGCGATAGAATTGCTTGAGTTTTTCGTACCAAAAGGAGAATTAATTTTATTTACAAAAGGTCGGTCAGAGGAATCAAAACAAGAATTTTATTCACGTACAACACCACAATTAGGTGAAGTTCCACTTGCAATTTTGATTGATGAGAATTCGGCATCAGCAAGTGAAATTGTCGCTGGAGCCATTCAAGACCTGGATCGAGGTGTAATAATTGGATCAAAATCTTTTGGGAAAGGATTAGTTCAGACAGTCATTCCATTGCCTTATGATGCGAGTTTGAAATTGACTACGGCAAGATATTATACCCCAAGTGGACGATGTATCCAAAAAACAGATTATTTAAATCAAATTGATGATGTAATCAAAACCAGGACGGACACGACAAAAATTTTCTTCACTAAAAACAAGCGCAAAGTTTATGGTGATGGTGGAGTTACTCCCGATACGATTATAAAACATAACAGTAAGCCAGAAATTGTTACAGAGCTTTTGAATAAAGGAATGTTCTTCAAGTTTGTTTCTGAAGAAATATTGCCCGATAAAAATTTCAAATTAGATGCAATCAATAAGCAACAGCTTATCTCAAAGTTTATTCAATATCTTAATCGAATCAATTTTAGTTATGAGCCATACTATAGAAAAAGTTTGAATGAGCTTATAAGTCAGATTGAGAAAAATGGTAATCAGAAAAAATTGTTAAATCAATTAAAAGATTTGAATGAAGCGACTAAGTTTGACTTGAAAGAAGAAATCAAAATTCACGAAGATATTGTTTATTCATATCTTGTCGCTGAAATTGCTAATCAAATTAAGAGCTCAGAATTACAGATGAAGGTTCTCAGGCAATATGATGAAGATGTGAAAGTCGCAATATCAATTTTAAATAACAGAAATCTTTACGACAAAATCTTAGCAGTCAAATGATCGATATTCTTGTTATAATTGGTTACCTATTACTTGGAATTTTAGTCGGATTTGTTGCTGGTGCTTTTGGAATTGGTGGTGGAGTTGTGATGGTTCCGTCCTTTCTTTTCCTTTTTGGTTTTCACAATTTCCCCCATGAGCTAATTCCAAAATTCGCAATTGGAACCAGTCTTTTTGCTTCAGTTCTTGCTTCAAGTTCGGGCGCTTTCACTCATCTTAAAAATAAAAATGTTGATGTAACGATGGGAATTCTTATAGGCTCTTTTGCCGTTCTCTCTGGATTTTTTCTTTCTTTCATTGCTGTAAAACTTGATGCAAGGACTTTAAAATTGATCTTTGCTTTTGTTCTGATTCTTGTAACGATTAGATTTTTAACGGACAAAAAAACGGACGATCACAACTCGGATGACTTCTGGAAATATTCATATTTCTTTGCGCCATTTTTGGGAATTATTATTGGTTCTCTCTCTGCTTTTGCTGGAGTTGGTGGAGGAATAATTGCTGTTCCAATTTTGCATTATATCTTTAAATTAAAATTCAAAAAATCAATCGGGACAAGTAATCTCATTATTATCTTTTCTGCATTGTCAGCTGCTTTATCATACATTTATAATGGACTTAAAATTGATATAAATCATCCATTCACATTAGGTTTTGTTTTTCTTTTGGCTGCAGTTCCTGCCGGGATTGGGACTTTAATTTCAGCGAAGTGGGGAGCTAATTTTACTCATAGGTCAAATATTAGACTTCTAAAAATTTTGTTTGCAATTCTTATTGTAGCAATTGATATTAAGATTCTTTTTGATGTTTTTCGCTAAGAATTTGTTTGACTTTATTAATTAGTTCTTCCTTAAAAAATGGTTTTGATATATATTCATTACATCCCATCTGCAAAAATTTTTCTCTATCTCCAATCATTGCATAAGCAGTCACTCCAATAATTGGAATATCTTTAAATCTTTCATCTCGACGAATTAATTTAATTGCGTCCGTTCCATCAATTTTTCCAGGAAGGTTTATATCGAGCAAAATTAAATCATATTTCTTTTCTGATAATAACTGTAATATGTTCTCTGCATTAATACTGCAATCCATATCTGCAATTGGGCGTAGAAAAATTTTTACTAATTCCTGCGTATCTAAGTTATCCTCTATATAAAGAATTTTTGCTTTCTGGTCCATATAATTTTGCTCTTTTAATGTAATAATAACTTAAGTTTTAATTTTTTTCAAACATTTTTAAAAAAATTTTTCAGAAGACTATTTGAAGTTAATTTGTTCAAATTATTGTAATTCCTTGATTTTAGAAGCTTCGTTCTTAAATTTGAAAAAACTTTTGCTGTATTTGATATGAAGAAAGATTTTAAGTTTACTACTTCAAAGAATAATTTGATTAGAGGAACAATTTTTTACAACGAAAATCCAGAAAAATTGCCGTGTGTATTCATAATTCACGGATTTAAAGGTTTCAAAGATTGGGGATATGTTCCTTTTTTTGCCCAAGAACTTGCTGATAATGGATTTTTTGTTGTGACTTTCAACTTTTCACACAATGGAATTGGTGAGAATCCTTTTGAATTTACTGAACTTGAAAAGTTTGCCAATAATACAATTTCTCTTGAAGTCTCTGAGCTTAATGAATTGATTGATTATTATAATCAAGGTGGTTTTGGATTTGATGGTAAGAATAATCCAATCGGTTTAATTGGACATTCGAGGGGTGGAGCGATTGCTTTAATCCAGACAAGGGAAGCAATTGAAAATCGAAAAGATATTAATGTAAAAGCTCTTGCACTATGGGGTACAATCGCAACTTTTGAAAGATATACTAAGCACCAAATTGAAATCTGGAAAAAACAAGGCTACCTCGAAGTTGTCAATACTCGAACTAATCAGGTGATGCGATTAAATAAAGTTTTACTGGATGATTTCGAAGAAAACAGAGAAAGATTTAATCTAATCAACTGTATCTCTAAGGTTAACATTCCAATCTTAATTATTCATGGTGATCAGGATTTAACGGTTCCTTTGAATGAAGCATATCAACTCTACAATGCGAGCGATAAAAATTTGACTGAGCTTGTGGTAATTCCTGCTGCAGGTCACACTTTCAATATTGTTCATCCTTATCAAGGTTCAAATCCACAGTTTGAACAGGTTAAAGCTTTAACAATAGATTTTCTCATAAAAAATCTTAAAAAAAATTGAGGCTGTTATGAAGGCACTCATTTTCTCTATTGTCTTAATTATTGCGTTTGTAATTTTCTTTTCGAGTCTTAGAAAACTTTACAAGAGTTTGAAATTTGGTAAGCCTGAAAATCGTTTTGATCGAGTTTCTGAAAGATTGAAGAATGTTCTGATTGTTGCAATTGCTCAATCTAAATTACTTAGAGAACCTGTAGCAGGACTGATGCACGCTTTTATTTTCTGGGGATTTTGTGTACTTCTAATAGTTGTAATTGAGTCAATCATTCAGGGATTTGAGCCGGCATTTTCGTTTAATTTTCTTGGAGGTTTTTATACAATTATTACATTAACTCAGGATTTGTTTGGTGTTTTAGTTTTAGTTGGTGTATTTGTAGCTGTTCTAAGGCGATTTGTATTTAAAGTTAAAAGACTTCATTCTGAAAAGGATGGTAACTTAGATGCTGCTTTTATTTTAACTCTAATTTCAATTGTAATTATCTCAATGTTTGGTCAGAACATTCACAGCCCGCATTCCGATTTTTATTCTTTTAGATTCGTCTCAGATTTTTTAAGGGATGAATTACAGATAGGAAAAAGTTACATCAATTATGAATATTTCTGGTGGATACACATTATAACGATTCTGATTTTTTTGAATTATCTACCTTATTCTAAACACTTGCATGTATTGACATCAATACCAAATGTTTTCTTCGCAAAATTAAAACCAGAAAAAAATACACTGAAACCAATTAACCTTGAAGATGAAACTATTACAACCTTTGGTGCGCTTGATGTTGAACACTTAACCTGGAAACAATTATTTGATGGATTAACCTGCACTGAATGTGGAAGATGTACGGCAGCCTGTCCTGCTAATTACACTGGTAAAAAACTTTCCCCCAGAAAAATTATTATGGATGTAAGGCAGCGACTTCACGATAAAGCTTTTCATTTAGAAGATCAAAATATTCAAGAGAAAACTTTAATTCATAATTATATTTCAGATGAAGAAATTTGGGCTTGTACAACTTGCAATGCTTGTGTGACGGAATGTCCAGTTATGATAGAACATATCGATACAATTGTTGATTTAAGACGAGGACTTGTTTTGACTGAAGCGAATTTCCCAACTGAATTAAATGTTGTTTTTAGAAATCTGGAAACAAATTTCACTCCCTGGGCTTTTAGTTACACTGAACGAGTCCAATGGGCAGAAGGGCTGGATGTGAAAATTGCAGCTGAAGACAATTCTCCCGAATTACTTTTCTGGGTAGGTTGTGCAGGTTCATTTGATGAAAGATATAAGAAAGTTAGTCGTTCAATTGTAAAAATTCTTAAATCTGCTGGAATTGATTTCAAAATTTTAGGTAATGAAGAAAAATGTAATGGAGATGCAGCTCGAAGACTCGGGAATGAATATTTAGCCCAAATTTTGATGAGAGAGAATATTCAAACACTTGAAAAGTATGGCGTAAAAAAGATTCTTACGGCTTGCCCACACTGCTATCATTCACTTAAAAATGAATATCCTCAATTTGGCGGAAACTACGAAGTTATACATCACACACAATTGATTGAACAATTGATTAAAGACGGGCAAATTCAAATTAAATCCTCTGAAAAGCACTCTTTAACTTATCACGATTCTTGTTATCTCGGGAGATACAATGAAATTTACAATTCACCTCGAATCACATTAAATTCTATTAATGGAATAGAAATGAAAGAAATGCCTCGCTCATTCGATAAAGGCTTTTGTTGTGGTGCAGGTGGTGGAAGGATGTTCCTGGAAGAAAAGGAAGGTAAACGTATTAACATAGAAAGAACGGAAGAAGCCATCTCGCTCAATGTCGATACTATCGCAACTGCCTGTCCTTTCTGTATGACAATGTTAACAGATGGTGTAAAAGCAAAAGAGGCAACGGATAAGGTTCAGGTTAAAGATATTGCTGAAATTGTTGCTCAATCAATTTCTTAATTATTAAAGAATTCAAAACATAATGGAGTGAATATGTCAAAGAAAAAATACTTATCAGGAAAAAAAATAAATACAGAACCTATCAAACCAGATGTTGGTGTAGTTGAATTAGTTGAAAATTATTTACAAGCTTACAATGCAGGTAGACTTTCAGATGCTTGCAGATTATTTAGTGAAAAAATGCTTGAACCAGATGTAACGATTGGAATGAGTTTGACTGGTGCTCTAACGCCGGCTGGTCTTGGTGGTACTTGCGTTGTTCCATTAATTAAATCTGGATTTGTTGATTGGATTGTAAGCACAGGTGCAAATCTTTATCACGATACTCACTTTGGTTTAGGATTGAGTCTTCATAAGGGGACACCAAATGTTGATGATCGAGATTTGAGAGAGAAAGGCGTTGTTCGAATTTATGATATTTTGTTCGATTACAAAGTTTTACTTTCAACAGATGCATTTTATCGTAAAGTTTTAAGAAGTGAAGTTTTTCAAAAAGAAATGAGCACTGCTGAATTTCATTATCATCTTGGGAAATTTGTTTACGAAAGAGAAAAAGCTCTTGGACTGCCTCATCATTCAATTCTTTCAAATGCTTATTTGTATGAAGTGCCAATATACACTTCTTCACCAGGCGATTCGTCAATTGGAATGAATGTAGCTGCGATGGCTTTACACGGTAATAAATTCAAGTTTGATGTCAATCGAGATGTTAATGAAACTGCAGCAATTGTTCTGAATGCAAAAATTAATGGCGGTAAAAGTGCTGTTATGATATTTGGTGGAGGTTCACCAAAAAATTTTATGTTACAGACTGAACCTCAAATACAGGAAGTTTTAGCTATCGATGAAAAAGGTCACGATTATTTCTTGCAAATCACTGATGCGAGACCTGATACTGGTGGACTTTCAGGCGCAACTCCTTCAGAGGCTGTTAGTTGGGGCAAAGTCGATCCGAATAAGTTACCGGATAGCGTTGTTTGTTATATTGATTCTACCGTTGCGATGCCAATAATAACTTCTTATGCACTGGCAAAAAGGAAACCACGAGAACCAAAACGACTTTACCGAAAGTTACCTGAGATGATGGAAACTTTAATAAAACTGCACCAAAAAAGTCTGAAAAAATTAAAAAACTGGTGATTTTTCTATCATTATCTTTGATTTATTACTTATATTAGTACAAAAGTTAAACAAAAAAACTAAAATCTGGAGGTTTCAATGAATAAATTAGATGAATTAAAAAACTTTATCGACTCAATGCAAGGCGATTATGAGAAATTCTTTGTAAAAGGGAAAAATGCAGCTGGAACAAGACTCAGAAAATCATTACAAGAGTTAAGAAGAATGGCTCAGGAACTTAGAAACGAAATTCAAAAAGTAAGAATGGAAAGAAAATCTCAGAAGTCTGGTAGCGAAACTCCATCAGAACCAGCTGAGAGTGGCGAAAATAATTAACTCATTAAGGGCTGTCTAATTTTTATATATTACTTTGAAAAATTTTCACGAATTTATTTAATTATTCAGACAGCCCTTTGTTTTTTAGTCTTTCTCTTTTATTGATCCTCTTTTCTTTCTAATGTTTTAATAATCAAATTTTTCAATGATGAAGACAGCAATTATATATTGCAATGGTTCGCCAGTTAAAAAAAGTATATATCAAAAATTAAAATTGAAATACAAAGCTGATTTGATAACTGCTGATGGTGGAACCAATTCAGTCTATAATATTGGTGAAGTCCCCAAATTCATTATTGGTGATTTAGACTCTGCAAGACAGGAAATTCTGGAGTTTTATAGAAAGAAGAATGTCAAAATTATAAAGCTTTCACGGCAAGATGATACTGACCTGGAAAAAGCATTGAAACTCTGTAAAAAACTCCGATACGAAAGAATTTTGGTTATCGGTTTTTCGGGGAAAAGATTTGATCACACGCTTAGCAATATTTCAAATGTATTAAAATTTGTTCAGTATTTTCAAATTATTATGGTCGAGAACAATTCAACATTATATTTTGTAACAGGAAAAGTCAATTTTAAATCTGAAAATGGGGAATTGATCTCGATTTTATGTTTTGACTCAAAAGTCAGAATAACTACAACAAATTTGAAATATCCACTTAAAAACGAAAATTTAATGTTTGGTCAAAGAGAAAGCACTAGTAATGTTGCGATAAGCGAAAATTTTAGTTTATTTGTTAAGAATGGATTTGCTATTTTAATCCGTTCAACAAAAAATTTCCTCAAGTATGATTGAACTTTCTTTGTTCGATAAATTAATCATTTTTATCTACGCTTTAATTCTTCTTTTAATTGGATTCTGGTCAAAGAAAAAATCGGACAGTTCAAAACTTGACTTCTTACTTGCTGGAAGGAACTTAACGCTTCCGCTTTTTGTAATGGTTACAGTTGCCACCTGGTATGGTGGAATTTTAGGAGTAGGGGAATTTACTTATCGTTATGGAATTAATTCCTGGTTAACTCAAGGTTTTCCTTATTATATTTTTGCAATTTTGTTTGCCATATTTTTCTCGAAAAAAATTCGAAGTACAAATCTTGCGACTATTCCAGAGCGTATTGAACAAGTCTATAATAAAAAACTTTCTATCCTGCTTTCATTTTACATATTGATGATTGTTACACCTGCACCCTATGCTTTGATGACAGGAGTTATTTTCAAATTATTTTTTGGAATTCCGCTCTGGTTGGGGATTGTTCTTGGATTATTTCTTTCAAGCATCTATTTATTTTATGCTGGTTATCGTTCTGATATTTACACTGATGTTTATCAATTCATTTTGATGTTTGCGGGTTTTATTGCTCTACTTATCTTCAGCTTAAAAAATTTTGGTTCCTTTAATTTTATAAAAGAAAATCTTCCAGAAGAATTGTTGATCCCATTTAAGAACATTTCGTTTAGTTACTTTCTTGTCTGGTTTTTTATCGGATTATGGACATTTGTTGATCCTGGATTTCATCAAAGAAGCTATGCTGCGAAAAATGAAAAAGTGGCTTTTTATGGATTATTGCTCTCGGTTTGCTGTTGGTTTGTTTTTGATTTTCTGACAGTCAGCAATGGGCTTTTTGCCCGTGCGTATTTGCCAGATCTTGAAAATCCTGTTTATACTTACCTAGTCTATGCTGATAAAATTTTACCAGATTCACTTAAAGGATTATTCATTTCAGCAATTCTTGCAACAATCATTTCAACTTTGAATAGCTATGTTTTTATTAGTGCACAAACATTTGGAAATGATATTTTAAAAAATTTTTTGAAAAGAAATTATAATGAAGTTTTTCTTGTAAGAGTTGGTTTATTGATTACTTTAATTATTTCTTCGACTCTTGCAGTTTTGATTCCTTCAGTAATAGATCTATGGTATACAATCGGCTCAATTTTTATCCCTGGATTGCTCTTTCCTGTGGTTGGTTCTTATTACAATCGCTTTAGATTAAATAATAAACTCACATTAATTCAATCAGTGTCGGTAACTTTAATTTCATTTGTGATTTATATTTTAAGAGAAATACATTTAGTGAGTATTGATATAGAACCAATGATAGCTGGAATAGTCATAGGACTTGTATTCCAGCTATCTAAAATTTTCATCAAGGGAGGAAAATTGCAGCAGCAATAACTGTTGTCCACAATCCGTTTTTATCACCTTCAGCAGATTGAGTAACATTAAATGTTCTAACAATTTTACCTGACATTTTATAAATATTTTCTCTTTCGCTCCAGGCTACTTCGGGGTCAAAATCAATTCCAAGGGTTGTGGCTAACATTGTTGCAGCGAGATCTTCAGCATACTCGCCAGCTTTGCTATCCGTTTCACCATAAGGATGATGCTCGGAAAGATATCCGTATTGAGATTCATCGGCTGGAATTGCTACACCAATTGAGGCAGCAATTAATCTATTTGGTTCGTTGGTTGCATTTCTCGCCATTACGCAAAAAGTAATCTGACCTGGTTGGAGTAATTTCAATCCTTCTTGAGCTGGAATCCTTTTGCAGCCTGGAGGATAAATACTTGATACAGAAACAAGATTGCATTTTTCAATTCCTGCGCTTCTTAAGGCGAGCTCAAAAGATTGAAGATATTCTTTGTGTCTTCCTACACCTTTTGTAAAAAATACTTTAGTTGGTACGAACAATTTTAATTTCCTCCTCTATTTAATTATTAGTTTATAAAATTTACGTTTACCTACTTTTAAAATCGATTCATTTTGAATTTGAATTGGTGAATTAGCATTTGTAACTTTTTCACCATTAATCGATACACCACCCTGCTCAACAAGTCTTCTTGCTTCGCTGTTCGATGGTGCAGCGCCAATGCTTCTAAGTAAAGAGATGATATTTGAGGCTGTATTTTTATCAACAAAAACTTCCGTCACTTCATCAGGAATTTCTTTCCTTACAAAAATTTTATCGAAGTTTTCTTCGGCCTGAATAGCTGCTTCAAGGGAATAATATTGCTCGACGATAGTTCGGGCAAGCTTTCTTTTCAGGTCTCTTGGATTTACTGATGGATCAGAAAGTTTTTGCATTATTGAGTTTAATTCATTCTTACTTACATCAGTTACAAGTTCAAAGTAAGTATAAATCAGCGAATCGGGGATAGACATAGTTTTGCCGTAAATTTCATCTGGTGGTTCCGAAATGCCTATGTAATTATCAAGAGATTTGCTCATTTTTTCAACGCCATCAGTTCCAGGAAGAATAGGCATTGTTAGTATTACTTGCGGTTCTAAACCATATTCTCTTTGAATGTCTCTTCCAACCAGAAGGTTAAATTTTTGATCGGTTCCGCCCAATTCCACATCTGCTTTGATCGCAACTGAATCCATTGCTTGCGCTAATGGATAAAGAAATTCGTGTATGCTGATAGGTTCTCCATTCTTGTAACGTTTTTCAAAATCATCTCTTTCGAGCATTCTTGCAACTGTATATTTTGAAGCTAATTTAATTACATCTTCGAAAGTCATTCTGCTCAGCCATTCGGAGTTGTAAACAATTTTTGCTTTCTTCCCATCAATTACTTTTGATGCTTGCTCAAAATATGTTTTTCCAAATTCACGAGTTTCTTCGAGTGTTAAAGGTG
>JBNAWO010000088.1:0-10428 GCA_049699815.1 Ignavibacteria bacterium
AGTGAAGGCTGTTCAAAAAATTTAATTGTTGAATCAAAAACAAAACTTCTGAACGAAGCTCCAAATCCACGAATCGCTGCTGGAGTTAGGAGAACAAAAATTAGTGTGGGAATTAGTGCAAGTACTTTTGATTTCAGCCAGCTTGATTCAAAATCTTTCCTTTCGAGTATGTAAATTTTATAAAGAACTAAAATTACGATCAGATTTAATGATAAAGTTGAAGCAGTGATGAAGAGCTCAAGTGGAGATTTAACGAGTCCAAACAAGAATCTTGAGGCGTAGATCGATGGGTTAACAATATCTCCTTCAAGAATTGAAGCAGGAAAGTTTAAGATTAAAAGTACGATTCGATACAACCAGACCAATCCTGTGACTGCAATTGCCTGAACAAATCGTGAGTGAATTGAAGCTAAATCTCTAAAAAGCGAATAAATCAGGATTGAAAGAATGATTAAAAAGACGATCTTCTGAAACTGTCCAAAATCTGAACTAATTTTTTGTAAGTAAATTACTTTTTCCGGCTTTTGAATTGCAACATAAAAGGCTGTTTTTCCATCTAAAAATTTTATTGGTATATATGAGACCGCACTATTCGAAAGATTTTCTGTTTTGATAGAAAAATAAATCGTATCCCAAAGAATAGAAATTTTTAGATTAACTTTATCGATTAATTGATCGACGAGGGAATTTTGTTTAATGAATTCATTTCTAATTTGATAATTTTCTTCAATCTCTTTAAGTGAATAGAGATAAAAAGATTCATTTGCATCTGAAATTTTTTGTCCATAAATAAGAAAAGTTCTAAAATTTTCTTTAATTAGATTAAAATTATCCAGACCCTCAAGTATTAAGTTTGAGTCAAGCGATTTATAATAATCAGAGTAAGCGAAAGGCTTAAAGTTCGAATCAAAAATTTGATGTAAATAGCTGCTTTGCCTGTTTTCAATTAAAATTTTATAAGCTTCTTCTTGCTTCTTTAAAATCGATGGATTGTTTTGAATAAGGAGTGAAGTAACTTTTTCTTTTATTAAGTTATTTTCATTGATTAAGTCTTTTTGTTGATCATTAAAAAATTTTTGAATTTTATCGGTTGAACTCTTAATCTTTTTGTCAATAAATTCATCCCAATTTTTATCAACATAATTTTGATAATAAGGAAAAATAAGCGCAGAGAGGATAAGAATTAAAAAACCAATTACGATTGAGAGTTGAAGCCGGTTTTCTTTTAGAAAGAGTCGAGATAAGTAACTTTTCATTAAACTTAATTAATTGAAAGTTGCGTTATTTCCCATCTAAATCCATTCCAATAAAGATTTAGATAGACTTGAGATGTCTCTATTGAACCTTTAAATCGACAGAATAATCTGCCAGAAAGATAAGGCATTGAACCTTCCATCATTCTTGAAGTAATCTGAAAATTTATTGGAGAATAAATTCTGAAAAAATTGTCTAATAAATAGTAAGCTTGATTATTAGAATAATAACCTTTCTCTCCAGTTCTTAAACTAATATAAACTTGTTGAGCAAAATATCTCGAAATTTGATTTACATTCCCACTTACTAATCCTTCAATAATGTTTTCGAATTCACTTTCAGGTGGGGGTTGTTGTTTTTCGATTTTAATGTTTTCTTGAAGAAATTGTCTGTTAATTCGAGATTTTTGCTGTGATAACAAATCGTTACCCGATAAAAACAAAGTCAATGTCGAAATCAATAAAATAATTTTTGTTCTCATACCATTTTTAAGTTATATAATTTTATGAATATTTAGAAATCAAAAAATAAACTAATCAATTACGATCGTTAATTCGTTCATAAGTTTTTTGCTTTTTCATATCCCTTGTACCAGTTCTTAAATTTGGAGAAATTCTTAATTCACGATTTCCTTCCACCAGTTGATATGCCCAATCAAATACAACTCTTTCATTACTGAGATATTTCACTCTAAATTTTGCGTAATGATTATCCCAAGTCCAGACAACATAAGTATGCCCGACATAAAGTCTTACATCTTTTGTTGGACTCCAACCTGAAATAGGAGCTTTGTCAATATCATAAATATCGTTCGTTAATCCCATATCTTGAATATCAGTATCATCATAAACTACCATATAATATTTTCCATTATCGTTATCGAAAAACATATCGCAATTGTCATTATCGAATGGTACAATTGAATAACTTGAAAAATCATAACCAGAATTATTTGGAAATCGTCTAAAATCAAATATAACCTGATTATACCCTTCGGGTCGTGGAGTATCGTAAATGACATCGGTGGATAAGTCGCTTTCATTACCGGAAAAATCAACAGCGGTAATTGCATAATAGTATGTATTCCCGTTTCGAGCTGTGTAATCAACAAAATAATTTCTTTTAGTAAAACCGATAAATTCATATCTACCAGAGTATGAGAAACTTCTATAAATGTTATAACCATCTAGATCCGGTTCTAAATTGTGTTGCCAATTTAGTTCAACCCAATTATCTCCAGTGATGGAATAAATATTTTTAGGAGGACTTGGTGGAATAAAATCTCGATAGTTTGAAATATCGGTTTCAATTATACAACCTGAAAAGAACAGGGGGATCAGGGATAAAAAAATTTTCAATTTCATTTTTAATATCCTTTTTTCTTTTTTGTTTGGCAAAGATTATGCCTTAAATTTGTTCAGGTTTTTTAAAAAAAATTTAGGCTTTTAATAAGATTTTGTTCGCTTTTTAGGACAGTTTGTATAACAGAAACAATTTTAAAATAGCTTTTATACATTGAAGTAAAATATTCGAAAATAATTACAACTGAATTCGAACATTAATTGTTTAATCATTGTTTAAATTTTGATTTTTTTATTCAAAACCTTTGAAAATTTGAACCAATTTGTATTTGTGAAGTAAAAGGAATTAAATTTTAGGAGTATAAAAAATAAAGCTTGAATAGTTATAACGAATTGACTAAATTTCAATTGATACAATAAATACTAATTTTAGAAGAAAGGAAAAGTTTAGATATGGAACCAAATTATTCAAATAGAGCACATGATGTAATCAGAATAAGTAGAGAAGAAGCTTTGAGACTCGGTCACGATTATATCGGAACCGAGCATTTGCTTCTTGGAATTATAAAAGAAGGTGAAGGCATTGCAATTAAAATTTTGAAAAATCTTGGAGTTGATTTACATAAGCTTAAAAAAGCAATTGAAGATACAGTCAAAACAAGTGGCGGTACTCTAACAATTGGGAATATTCCATTTACAAAATCAGCTGAAAAAGTTCTTCGAATTTCTCAAATCGAAGCTAAAATTTATAAATCAGAAGTAATTGGAACGGAGCATTTGCTTCTATCATTGCTTCGTGACGAAGAGAACATTGCATGCCAGATTTTGCATCAATTTAATGTAAATTATGAATCAGTTAGAGCTGAATTAAATAATATTATCAGTGGAAAATCTGGTTATAATGAATTCACTCCACCAATGGGAAGGGCAGAAAAGAAAGTAGAAAGAACAAGAACGCCAGTCCTTGATAATTTTGGGCGCGATTTAACAAAACTTGCTGCAGAAGATAAACTTGATCCTGTTATTGGTCGTGAAAGAGAAATTGAAAGAGTTGTACAAATCTTAAGTCGCAGAAAGAAGAATAATCCTGTTTTAATTGGTGAGCAAGGTGTAGGTAAAACAGCCATTGCCGAAGGTCTTGCACTTCGAATTGTTCAAAAGAAAGTTCCAAGAGTTTTATATGATAAAAGAGTAGTTACTCTTGACCTTGCTGCACTTGTGGCTGGTACAAAATATCGTGGACAATTTGAAGAGCGAATGAAAGCTTTGATGAATGAACTTGAAAAGGCGAAAGATGTAATTTTGTTCATTGATGAGTTACACACAATTGTTGGCGCTGGTGGTGCTTCTGGTTCGCTTGATGCTTCAAATATGTTAAAACCAGCACTTGCAAGAGGCGATTTGCAATGCATTGGTGCAACAACTCTTGATGAGTATAGACAATACATTGAAAAAGATGGCGCACTCGATAGAAGATTCCAGAAAGTTCTGGTTGAACCTACAACAGTAGATGAAACGATCGAAATTTTGAGAAATATAAAATACAGATATGAAGAGCATCACAATGTTCGTTATACCGATGAAGCGATCAAAGCCTGCGTTATTTTAAGTGATCGATATATAACAGATCGCCATCTGCCAGATAAGGCAATTGATGTCTTAGACGAAGCTGGTGCAAAAGTTAGACTGAATAATATCGTTGTTCCGCAAGAAATTTTAGATCTTGAAGAAGAAATCGCTCAGATAAAACAGAAGAAAATTCAAGTTGTGAAGAGCCAGAATTACGAAGAAGCTGCAAAACTTAGAGATATGGAGCAACGATTACAGGCTGAGCTTGAAAGATTAAAAGAACAATGGGAAATCGAATCGAGCACTATCATTCATGAAGTTACAGAAGAAGATGTTGCTCAAATTGTTTCGATGATGACGGGGATTCCGGTTACAAGAGTTGCTCAGTCCGAGTCTGAAAAATTATTACATATGGAAGAATATCTTAAACGATATGTTATTGGACAGGACGAAGCAATTGAAAAAATTTCAAAAGCAATTCGGAGAGCTCGTGCTGGATTAAAAGATCCCAAACGGCCCATTGGAAGTTTCATCTTTTTAGGTCCTACTGGTGTAGGTAAGACTGAACTTGCAAAAGTACTTGCGAAATATCTATTTGATTCTGAAGATGCTCTTGTAAGGATTGATATGTCCGAGTATATGGAGAAATTCTCTGTTAGTCGATTAATTGGTGCTCCTCCGGGATATGTTGGTTATGAAGAAGGTGGACAATTGACAGAAAAGGTAAGAAGGAAGCCATATTCAGTAATTTTACTTGATGAAATTGAAAAAGCGCATCCAGATGTATTTAACATTTTACTGCAAGTTTTGGATGATGGAATTTTGACTGATGGACTTGGCCGCAGAGTCGATTTCAAGAACACAATTGTAATAATGACTTCAAATATCGGAACAAGAGATATCAAGAAGATTGGGAAAATGGGATTCGGTCAGAAGGATGCCGATCAAGATGATTATGAAAAGATGAAAGAAACAATTGAAGAGTCAATGAGAAGATTGTTTAATCCAGAGTTTCTTAATCGTGTTGATGATTACATCATATTCCACAAATTGACAAAAGAACATATCAATCAAATTATTGATATTAAATTAAGAGATTTAACGACGAGACTACAAAATCAAGGTTTCAAACTCATACTTACTGAGGCGGCAAGAAACTTTTTGGTTGAAAAAGGTTACGATCCAGTATTTGGTGCCCGACCTTTGAATAGAGCTTTGAGAAAGTATCTTGAAGATCCTGTTGCAGAGGTTATGCTTAAGGGAATTGTTAAGGGGGCCTCAATCTTTTTAGTTGATCATATTAGTGGTCAAGACGAATTAACATTCACAATGACAAACTCAGAGGAATTGCCTTCTGAGGATCAAGAGGTTGAGGAAAAACTAAATCCCTGAGTGTTGACCTCTGCAGAGAAACAAAAGGCTGCCATTGAGGCAGCCTTTTTTATTTTAAATTTTTCTTAAGTTGAATTGTCAATATCTAAAATTGAATTTTAAGGAAGTTATCTAAAACAATTACTCAATAATTTTCTTTACATCATTAATAATTTTTCCATTTTCAAGGAGTTGATAAATATTATCTCCAGGGCAATTGGTCTCACCAGGCTTACAATAATCTCTATGACCACGAATTGAATCAGGACTTATATTAAATTTTATACAAAGATGAGCGATTAAATTTAAAAGTGAATTATATTGTGATGAATTTAATTTTTGTTTTCGATGATATTCTCCTATAACAGAAATTAGAATATGGCCTTCTGGATTATAGGAAGTATTTGTTTCTCCAGCTGTAAAGATATTTCTTCCCTCGATTATATTTCCAAATCCATCAATAAAAAAGTGATAAGGGACATCAGCCCATTTTCTCTCTCTCATACCCCAGATCTGGATATTTTTTATGTGACGAAAAGCAAGACTGTCTTGCAGGAAATATGTTCCTTCGTGATGAATTGTAATTCTAACTGGATGGTGAAACTTATAAGGTTTGGGATCGATTGCGCCCCAAACCGTTCGCGGGTGAATTATAATCTTGTCTTCTCTCATTAAGAAATATCTAGTGCAACCAAAAAAAGTATAACAATTAAAAAAGTCAGAATGTATAAATTTTTTAACATACATATACTCGATAATTCTTGAAGTGTTTAACAACAAGTTCAACATCAAACTTTTGTTCAAACAATCCATATATGGATGAACCGCTACCCGAGAGTAAAGCAAACGAAGCACCTAATTCGAGTAATTTATTTTTAATCTCTTTTAATTCTGGATAAACCGGAAAAACAATCTCTTCAAAATCGTTGATTATTTTGTTCTTGTAAATTTCAAAATCTTTTTCTGTTTGGATCAAAGAGAGTTCAATTTGCTTTTTGGATGATTTAAAATTTGAGTAAGCCCAGGCGGTTGAAATTTTCACATCTGGAATTACTAATAGAACTTTGTAGTTCAATTGAAAGTTTGGTAATGGTTTGAGAATTTCACCACGACCTTCAGCGTAAGCAGGAGAGTTTAAGATAAAAAATGGAACATCACTCCCAACTTTTGATGCAAGGCTGAAAAGCAATTCTTGTTTTAATTTTAAGTCAAATATTTTGTTTAACGCTATTAAAGTTGTTGCTGCATTTGAACTTCCACCGCCAAGTCCTGCGAACACAGGAATTTTTTTCTCAAGTTCAATTCGAATATTCAATTCCTTGTGGAGGAATTCTGATAAAACATTTCGAGCTTTGTAAATCAGATTTCTTTCGTCTGTTGGAATTGAATTGTCCGAGCAAACAATTTCGAAATTGTTTGAATCTTGAAAAATCAATTTATCAAAGAGTTTAATTGGGTAGAAGATCGTTTCAATATTATGGTATCCATCTTCCCTTTTTGAAATGATATTTAATCCAATGTTGATTTTAGCTGGCGAGAGATATTCTTTCATAAACTATCAACCAAATTTCTAATCGTTTTTATATCATTTGGATTTCCACCGCAACAAACACCAATAACTCTGACACCATTATCAATTAGTTCCTTTACAAAATTTTGAAGCTGACTTTGAGAAAAATCACGGACAAGTTTTCCACTTTGAAATGATTCAATCGAACCTAAATTAGGATAAACACCAAAAGGAGAAAAATCTTTTAATATTTTTAGAGCCTTGCGAATGAGTTCTGGACGTGAACAGTTTAAAGAAATAAAAATTGGTTCGTAACGATATATCAGCTCTAATGTCTCTAATAAATTTTGATCAAAGAATGTTTTTAATTCAGAGTTAATTAAAACACTAACAGCAAAAGGGAAATTATTTTCTCTGCAAATCGAAGAAACTAATTCTATTTCTTCTTTATCACCAAATGTTTCGTTTAATATAAAATCGACACCTGCCTCAATCAAATACTCAATATGTAAGCGATGATTCTCAATTTGTTCTTCTTTTAAAATTAATCTTTTCGTTAAATAACAATCATCTGCTGGTGCATTTGAACCCGCAATTAAAATTTGACGATTTGTCCCATTAACGCATTCTCTTGCTAATTCTACAGCCTTATTAACAAGTTCTTTAGATGAAAAATTTGTTCCGCTCGATTTTACAGCGTAAGGATTTGTTCTGAAAGTATTTGTTGTAATTATGTCAGCACCAGCTTCGATATATTCTTTGTGTATTTTTTTTACTTCACCTGGCTTATTTATCAGAGCGAGTGCTGACCATAATTTTGAACCGAGATCAATTCCGCGTTCGATGAGTAAAGTCCCATTTGGTCCATCCAGTACAAGAGGTTTCTTTAAATTCAAAAAATAATTTCTATCGAGTTGCATTTTTTATTGTTCGATGAAATTTGTGAACTTCTTCAATCATTCCATTGAGATCGATTTGTTGAATACATTCAAGATTGAATGGACAAACTTTTTTCCAGCAGGGTGAACACTCAAGATTTTCTTGATAAAATTTTTTGCCGTAATCATACAAATCAATTTCTGTCCAGCAGCTTACACCGAACCATACTAATACATATTTGCCAAGTCCAATTGCAGCATGCATTCCAAAGGAGTCTCCAGTAATTACAAGATCGCAAGCATCAATATAACATAAACCTTTTCGTAAGCCTTCGTTTGTTGGGGTTAAAATAGCTTTATCACCAACCAATTCTTTAATTTTTTGATTTCGCTCTGTATCTTCTGGTCCACCGAGCAAGACCAATTTGTACTCAGGAAATTTTGAGAGTTCGTTAATTAGATAAACATGTTGCTCAATTGTCATTTTTTTATTTGGATAAAGGTTCGAGCAGCCAGTATTAAAACCAACAATTGTTTGAGCTGGATTCTCCAGAATTTTGTTTCTAAACTCTTTCACAAAATTTTTTTCTTCATCGGTTAAATTAAGAATGTAACGATCTCGCTGATAGTCGTTGTTCCAGGTTTCTGCTAAAATTTCCTGTCCAGTTTTTTGATTAACTCGAAATTTTAAATAATCATCAACTCCAAGCAGATAGTTATAATCTGCAAAGGCATTTTCCGAAACAATCTTTCCATCTTCATTTAGAGTAAAGCCGAATTTTTCTTTTGACTTGATTGATTTGTGGAGAGCACACGATCTCTGTGATTTATCAGCATTCAATACAAAATCAAATTCCATTTGCTGGAGAATGAGAATGTTTTCAAAATTCCATTCGAGTGGATAATCAATCAATGGATTATGAAGCAAAAGGGGATAAGCATTTTTTAGTGTAATCCAGAATATTGTTGATTGAGGATATTTCCTCTTTAATCCAGGTAATTGAGCGGTTGTCATAATTACATCGCCCATTGCGTCGAGGTTGATGATTAAAATTTTCTTTCCAATCGGATTGTTCTCTTTACAACCATTTTCTAAACAATTATAATATGGGAAGCAGGGTTTATATCCAGAGAAGTTTTTACACTTTGGTATTTCAAATCGTGATTTTTGCATTCATCTCACCAGTTTAGTTCCTTGATTAGACTTTCAAAAGAATTAAAAATTTCTTGAACTGAAATGGTTTTTATTTCTTCATTTGATGATTTTATTGCTCTAAAATTTGTTTTGTAAGGTGCAAAACTAATAAAATTCCAATTCACATCTGGAAATAGTGCAATCACTGGAACTTTAAATGCTGAAGCAATATGAACAGCCGATGTATCTGGTGTAATTAATAAATCTGAATTTTTAATCTTTGAAGCAAAATGTTGAAAAGATGAACCTTCTCCGAAAATCAATAATTCTTTTTCGATTGAGTTGATAATCATTTCAGCTTCTTTTTTATCTACTCTATCTGAGAGAATTAAAAATTTTAATTTTGAGAATTTCACTCTCAAGATGTTTATTAAGTCAATCCACTTTTCAGCAGGATATTTTCTGATTTTTGCACTCGCAGAAATATTAATGGCTATTATCTTATTCTTTGTTTTGATTGACGCAAAATTTTCATTTATTGAATTATCAATCTTCTCATCGAGAAAGAGTTCAGGTTTTACAATGTCTGGATTTATTCTAAGACCAACTGATGTCAGCAAATATGCATATCTTTCAACAAGATGAGTTTTATTTTTATCAGGTTGTTCGATTTTTATTGTAAGATATTTTTGTTGTTTTTCGAAATTAAAACCAAGTTTGTCCTGTGAATTTGAGATCGCAAGTAAAATAGAAGAAGTTGTTGATGGATTATCATTAAGATCAATTACAAGATCGAAATGTCTGAAATGTAGAGGAAGTATTCTAATTAATGAAAAAAGATTTTTGTTCACGAAATGAATTTTATCCAGAAAAGGATTGCATCTTAAAACATCCTCATTTTTTTTCAGAGTAATTAATTCGAGTCGAAGATTTGGGTTTACTTCTTTTAAAGCTCTGAAAACAAATGATGAAATAATGATATCGCCAATCTTACCAATTCTCAGAATTAACACATTTTTAATTGAATTGAAATTAATCTGCTTCATTCTTGTTGAGAGAAAATAATTTCGAGTTTTTCAATTACAAGTGCTGGATTTAAGTCTCTCATACACTCATGATTTCTATTGCATTCTATCAGGTTGCATTGGATACAATCCAGATCTTCTTTTCTGACCCAGAAGCATTTTTTGCAAAATGGTCCGTGTGCAAAAGGATTAGTGGGACCAAAAATTCCGATCGTTGGAATTCCAATTGCGGCAGAAAGATGCATAGGACCTGAGTCATTTGCAATAGAAGCACGACATTTCGAGATCAATGCGACCATTTCCCGGATAGAAGTTTCTTTCGAAAGGTGAGAAAAGTTTGAAGTCATTTTATAAATTTCTTTAGCATCCTGAAAATCTTCTTTGC
>JBNAWO010000089.1:0-4134 GCA_049699815.1 Ignavibacteria bacterium
ATTTGCATGAAATGTTTGCTCGAAATGATATAGCTGGAATTTTCTGTGCAAGAGGCGGTTACGGAACTCCCAGAATTTTACGTATGATCGATTATGATTTAATCCGGAAAAATCCAAAAGTTTTTATTGGTTATTCTGATATTACTGCGTTGTTAGTTGCAATCTATGTTAAGACCGGATTAATAACTTTTCATGGTGCAGTTGGAATTTCCACTTTTAATGATTTTACCAAAAATTATTTAAAGCGTATTCTTTTTGAAGCAAATGATTATTTAGAGATGAAAAGTGAATCAGAGCTTTCTGACGAAAATGGAATTTCCACTTCATCAACGGGAAATGGAATTTTAAAAATTTCATCAGGAAAAGCAGAAGGGAAATTAATTGGTGGTAATTTATCACTATTGGTCACTTTGCCTGGAACTAATTTTGATTTCGATCCAGATAATAAAATTATTTTTCTTGAAGAAGTTGGAGAAGAACCTTATCGAATTGATAGAATGTTAACTCATCTTATTAACGCAAATAAACTTAATAAATGTAAGGCAATTGTAATGGGAATTTTTTCAAATTGTGAGGTGAAAAAAGAAAGTCCCGCATTTCAGGAATCCTTTACTTTAAAAGAAGTTTTATTCGATAGATTAAGTAACCTTAGAATCCCGGTTATTTATGGGCTTTCATTTGGTCACATAAAAAATAAATTTACATTGCCAATTGGTGTGCGTGCAATGATTGATGTTGATAAAGAAAAATTTGCATTGCTTGAAGCAGCAGTTGACTAAAATCTGTTTACTTTTATTTGTGTATTTTTGAACTCGAAAAGAATGAAAATTTAGTTTGCCTTTTGTTCTTTATAAATTTAATTTTTCATTAAAATTTGAGGATAAAAATGCAACTTGATAAAGATTTACAATCAATTCAGGAAGTTAGAGATCTTTGCAAAAGAGCAAAAGAAGCTCAATTGGAGTTTAAGCATTATACACAATCGCAGGTAGATAAAATTGTTAAAGCAATGGCTGAGGCTGCCTATGATGCAAGAGAAAAGCTCGCAAAAATGGCGGTTGAGGAAACTGGGTTTGGAAATGTTCAGGATAAAATTACAAAAAATATTTTTGGCTCTAAATTCGTTTATGAATCAATAAAAGATTTAAAAACAGTTGGTATTGTAAATGTTTACGAGAATGGTAAGATAATTGAGATCGCTGAACCGATGGGCGTGGTTGCTGCTCTGATCCCTTCTACAAATCCAACATCAACGATGATTTACAAAGCTCTAATTTCTGTTAAAGCAAGAAATTCGATTGTTGCATCACCACATCCTGCAGCGGCAAAGTGTACACTCGAAACTGCAAAAATTATGGAAGAAGCTGCTGTTAAAGAAGGCGCTCCGAGAGGATTAATTAATTGTCTTTCTATTCCAACCCTTGAAGGTACTAACGAATTAATGCGACATCGTGATGTTGCGATTATTCTTGCAACCGGAGGTACTCCAATGGTAAGAGCAGCTTATAGTGCAGGTAAACCAGCTTATGGTGTGGGTCCTGGTAATGTACCTGCATTCATTGAAAGAACTGCAAATATTAAAAAAGCGGTAGCAGATATTTTTACCGGAAAAACATTTGATAATGGAGTTCTTTGTTCATCCGAACAGGCAATTGTATGTGATAGGCCAATTCGTGAAAAAGTGATTGAAGAGTGCAAAAGAAATGGTGGTTATTTTATTAATTCTGAAGAAAAGAAAATGCTTGAAGCTGTTCTCGTTAAAGATGGAAGAATTAATCCTGAAATTGTTGGTAGAGCAGCACCGGTGATTGCACAAAAAGCAGGTTTCAATGTCCCTCCAAACACAAGAGTTTTAATTTGTGAATTGAATTCAGTTGGAAAACACGAACCACTTTCAATGGAAAAACTTTCGCCTATTCTTGCATTCTACACTGAAGAAGGTTGGTTAAATGCCTGCCATCGTTGTATTGATATTCTTGAATTTGGTGGATTGGGTCACACACTTGTAATTCATTCAAATGATAAAGATATAATTATGAAGTTCGCTCTTGAAAAACCAACATTTAGGATTTTAGTTAATACTGTTGCAGCACTTGGTGCAGTTGGTTACACAACAGCTCTTTATCCATCGATGACACTTGGTCCGGGTACCTGGGGCGGTTCAATCATTTCTGAAAATGTGACGGCAAAACATTTACTCAACTACAAAAAACTTGCATTTGAAACAAACCCAATGAATCCAGATTCAGGTGCAAGTTTAAACTCCTTTGCTGGAGCAAGTTTTATTTCTCATTCTCATTCCGATAGGCCATCAACTGGCTGGATACAAGAGATTGAAGAAAGAATGAGAATTCGTGCGGGTAATCCACCACTTAAGGAAACTTACACTTACGAAAAAGGAAAATATCCTACTGGACCAAAAACAGGTACTCTTGGCTCAGGAATTTCTGAAGAAGAAGTTGAAAGAATTATTCGAGAATTTAAGAAAAGCTAGTCTATCTTTAACTCTTCATTTTTAAAAACTTATTTGAATTTGATCAGGCTTTCACGAAACAATTAGAAGTTTCGTCAAGAAAGCCTTTCTCTTTTTTAAATCAATTTTTATTGCTGTTTTTTTCTGAAGTTAAATTTGTTCTTTCAATTCTTAGCTTCATTCTAGGAAATTTCAATTCAAGCTAATTTATCCTTCCACTTGACAAATTCTCGATTAATTACTAAAATACCATACGGATGTATGGTATTATTTTTCTGAATCACTTGAGAGTAAAAATCAGTCTTCCTGTGACTGAGGAGGCGAAAGCATAAGAAGTCTTGAAATAACTTCGCAGGAAATTTTTCCAAAGAATAAAACTTTCTCCACAATCACTTCAATATAAATCCAATTCTCTTAATATCTCCATCAATTAAATTATTTGGTGTGATATTAAAGATTTTGCATAGTAATGGATATATATCAACATTCCACAAAGTTCCTGTTTTGTATCCAGAGCGAAATGCTGGACCCTTTGCAATAAAAATTCCGTGCATATCGAGATGATGATTATCAAAACCATGATCGCCTCGAACACTGTAAGTTCTACTTCTTTTAAAATAAGCATCAGTCACAAGTGTCCAGCCAGGTTCTGCAATTACAATAATTGGAAGTATAAATGGATTTTTTGAGAAGTGAAAATATTCAGGAATATCATCTTTCATATAAACACGATAGTTCTTTTCATTCTTTTTTAGTGTCTGATAGATTTCGTTTAGCTTATCGGGTTCGGCGTCAATCATAATTGATGTGCCCATTCCATAAAATTTACATTTATAATCTTTGAGTATTTCTTCGATGTTGATAATTCTTTTATCACTTACTTCAGCCATACCGTGATCTGATACAATAATAATATTAACTTTGTCTTCCATTTTAATGTTTTGTAGTCCGTTAATTAAAAGTCCAAGCATACTATCAACCAGTGCGATGGCTTTATTGGTCTCGGGTGAATTTGGTCCGAAGGTATGCCCTTTGGAGTCAGGTTCTTCAAAATACAGAGTGATAAATTGTGGTCGTTCATTTTCCGGGAGTTGCAGCCATTTTATAACCTGATTAACTCTATCTTCAAATGGAATTTTTTGGTCATAATGATAGAAATAAGTTGGCTTTTTGTAATCTACATCCTGTTCAGAACCAACCCAGAAAAAGCTTGCGGTTTTTATGTTGTGTCGATTTGCTGTTTCCCAGAAAGCTTCACCTTTGTACCATTTGCTTTGTCTTGTTGAGATTGTATCGCCGATTTGATAAGTTTCACCGGTAAAAGTATTTGTGAATGAGTTAAAAATTATCCCATGATTTTCAGGATACATTCCAGTGATAATTGAATAGTGATTCGGAAAAGTTTTTGATGGGAATGATGGCCTGAGTGAAAGAGCGTGAACACCTTCATCAATAAGTTTATTCAGATTTGGGGTTATTCCTCGATAAACATAATCCCATCTGAAACCATCCATTGAGATGAGAATGACATAAGGTTTATTCTGAGCATAAAGATGCAGGCTTAAAGAAAGAATAAAAAGCTGAAGAAGAAAAACTTTGATCAGCGATTTCATTTTAACCTCATAAATTTGTATGCAATTTGACAGAGATTTTAGAAAGTT
>JBNAWO010000089.1:4144-10366 GCA_049699815.1 Ignavibacteria bacterium
GAGTAGAACTTTGTTGAATGTGATAACTTTTTTGTAGACAAATTGTAAAAAATAGATTTGGTTTCCGATGAGCAAACTCGGGATGATTTTTTTTATAAAGTGGATAAAAAAGCATCTCTAAAGTATCTCGAAGATAATGTTCTACGAAAAGAAATATCCTTAAAATTTGATGATCAAAATTTGCCCGCAGGTGAACCAGTTGGAGCTTATGTGTATTTAAAGAATAAAATATTCATCAATGCATATTTGATCAGGTCGGGAATAGCTTTAGCTAGTAAGGTTGGGGATTATAAATACAAGAATAAATTCATTGAATTGGAGAGGTTTTATTTATACATAAGTAGTTAGTTTATAAATATTAATACTTCAGAATTATGGGGACATTGTAAAATGCATTGAAATTTCGACAAAGTTAAAGTCATTAAATATGTTAAAAACAATCGACCTGATATTGCTGAATTTATTAAGTCGAGTACTTTTATGAAACTCAACTAGATGCTTCCAGAATTAGCTCTCATAAAACTTTACTTATCCAATTTAATTAAATTATTCTATCACATTTTATTAACTAAAAACAAAGATAGTCTACAATATGCATCCCACTCCAATTTTAAGAATCGGCACTGCTGGATGGTCTTACAAAGATTGGATCGGACCATTCTATCCTCAAGCTCAATCAAGAGATTTCGATTGGCTTGAATTTTATTCTCAATACTTTAACTGTGTTGAAGTCAATTCCACTTATTACACTTATGTCTCACCATCCACGGTGAGAGGCTGGGTTAATAAAGTTTCGGATAAAGATGATTTTGTCTTCACAATAAAACTTCATCAGGATTTCACTCACAAAAGAAAATTCGCAGACGAAAACATCAAGACATTTACAAAAAATCTTGAAATTCTTTCAAACGCAAATCGACTTGGCGGGATTTTGATTCAGTTCCCATATTCATTTGCGTTCAGTAGTGCAACAGCAGAGTATCTTCAAAAACTCAGTGAAGTATTTCAAGAGTACAACAGGTTTGTTGAAGTGAGACATAAATCTTGGAACAATCCTGATGTCTACAAATTTTTTAATGAACTTGATCTTACATTTTGCACAATTGACCAGCCGCAAATTGGTGAAGCTTTACCATTTGAACCAATTGTCACCAACAGCAGAGCATATATCCGATTTCATGGAAGAAATAAAGAAGCATGGTTGCATTCGATCCGAAGTTTTGGAAAGGAAAAACCATCGGATGATCCAGATGAAGCTTACAAGCAACAAAGTTTGAGATACGATTATCTTTATTCAATGGGCGAGCTTGTAGAAATATCTCAGAAGATAAAGGAAGTGTTTGATAAAGTAAAAGAAGTTTTTGTAATTATGAACAATCATCCTCATGGAAAAGGTGTAGCAAATGCGTTTGAACTGATTCATCTGCTTAATGAAAAAATGAAAGTGAAAATTCCTGAAACAATGTTGAAAACCTATCCGCGTTTGAATGCAATTGCACAAGGGTGAAATATTTAAAATCACGGACCAATAATTTATACAAGGCGAGAAGTTTGGCACTTGATGATTTTTGATCCATAAATTCGTCTTGTCATCCCTCGACAGGCTCAGTGTGAAACTGGATTCCCGCTTACGCGGGAATGACAGGATGACAGCATTCGATAGGCTCAGGATGACAAATTAATGTCAGGGCGAGCTTAGTCGAAGCGTGACTTTGTACTTAGTTTGAGAAAAAGTTTTACTATGAGGCAAGCTCAAGATGATGATCAAATTTATTCCTGTCCAATATTTCTAATTCAAGTTTTTCTTTTTCAACTAAAAACTTCAGGAGATAAAAAATGGCAAAACAACTCACCGAAATACAAAGAAGAATTCTTGATTACATAATTGATATGATTGCAACAAAACAAATTCCGCCAACACTGGCAGAAATTGCCCGACACTTTGGTTATAAAAATCGAGCGACTGTTCAACAGCATCTCAGATCTCTTGAACAAAAAGGATTTATCAAACGAAATCCTAAACTTGCTCGTGGAATTGAATTGACCATCTCCGACAAACTTTTTGTACCGAGACCTGTTCTTGGCGAAGTTGCCGCTGGAAATCCACTTGTAATTTATCCCGATGCAATTGATACAGTTGAACTTCCATCAATTGTAAGAATACCGCGAGATTCTTTTCTACTGAGAGTAAAAGGAGATAGTTTGAAAGATGCTTACATTTTTGATGGCGATATAATTATTGTAAATCCAAACGCGACAATTAGTGATGGACAGATAGTTGTTGCCATTTTAGATGATGCAGCTGTTGTAAAAAGATTTTTCCGACAGAACGGAACAATAATTTTGAAATCGGAAAACAAAGCTTACAAACCAATTGAGCTCAGAGCAGATTACGATAAGTTCAAAATTGTTGGTGCAGTGGTTGGTGTTTATCGGATGATGATGAAGTGATTAGTTTGTGAGTTGTTTCCATTTGCCCTGAGTGGTTTGAAGCTTTAAATAAATTTTTTAAGTTATTTCTGTATTTAAAAAAGAATTTTCATCATTCGGGTTTATTTATGTCGTCGTTGAAAAGTTTCTTTTCAAATTTCAATCTGACACAGGGGCAAAAAGATTTAATAGATAAACTGGATAAATTTTTACAAAGCGACACTTTTTGCTTTATAATTAAAGGAGCGGCTGGTACAGGGAAGACTTTTATCACAAAAGGAGTGGTTGATTATCTCGACTCAATAAACCGTGAATATCACCTTGCTGCACCAACTGGTAGAGCTGCAAAAATCTTAGCTAATAGAACTGGCAAGCCAGCCTCAACCATTCATCGTATGATTTATTCAACTACAGAAATTGAAGAAATAAAAGATGAAGACTCCGAAGCAACTGAGGAAATAAAATTTTACTTTAAGATAAGAATTAATAACAGTAATCACGATACGGTTTATATTGTTGATGAAGCTTCGATGGTTTCTGATAAATATTCAGATGATGTTTATCTAAGATTTGGTTCAGGTAGAGTTTTGAAAGACTTGATCACATATATCAAATACTTTGATCATAAGTCGAAAAGAAAATTAATTCTAATTGGAGATGAATGTCAGCTTCCTCCTGTTAATATGTCAAATTCGCCAGCTCTCGATAAGAATTATTTATCTCAAACATATGACATCGCAGTAGATGAATTTGAATTGACAGAGATAGTAAGGCAACAGGCGGAAAGCGGAATCTTAGGCAATGCTTTCCGAATACGAGATTCACTTAAAAGAAATACTTTCAGTCAAATTTATATTGATTCAAATGATAGTGATGTTCAAAGTGTGAAACCCTATGAATTCGATGATGTGTATTTCCGAATTTTAAGTGGATACAACAAAAACGATACAATTTTAATTGCTTACACAAACTTCCAGGTTTATCAATACAATAACTGGGTAAGAGAAAATCTCTGGAAAGGCGATAAAGAATTAAAACCAGGTGATCGAGTAGTTGTTGTGAGGAATAATTACAAATACGGTTTATTGAATGGAGAATTTCTCGAGATAACTGCTGTTGGAGATAGACAGGTAATAACAACTACAATTAAAGTTAAAGATGTATCCAATAAAGTCTTTGACCAGAAAGTGGAATTGTATTTCCGTGATATAAAAGCTCGTATTGATTATTCGGATTATGAGATTTCAGCAAAGATGATAGAGAATTTAATTTTTTCTGATGAACCAACTCTTAAAAAAGAGGAGCTAAAGGCTCTTTATGTTGATTTCAAAAAACGACACTCTGATCTAAAAACACAATCACCACAATTTAAAGAGGCTCTTAGAGAAGATATCTGGTTTAATGCTCTTCAATTAAAATTTGGTTATGCAATTACCTGTCATAAAGCACAGGGCGGTGAGTGGAAAAATGTTTTTATTAATTGTAGATCTCCAGTTGGATATCGAAATTCAAATTATTTCAAATGGCTTTACACCGCTATAACAAGGAGCAAAGAAAAAATTTATGTGATCAATGAACCCGATTTCAGGATAGATACAGGAATTGTTCTTGTTGGTAATATACCTCTTGCTTCATACGGGAAAGATGTGATTATACTCGACAAAGAAAATCTTCTGATGGAAATTCCATTTGATTTTCCGACCTCACCAGAAATCATAAAAAATATATATTATGCTGTTGTTGATTTAATAAAAGATGAACTAATTTCAATTGAACGAATTAAACATTATCAATATGCTGAACATTACTTCTTTTCTAATGGAGATGAAGAAGCATTCTTCATAATCTATTATAACAACAATGGCAAAGTATCCAAAGTTGAAAATAAAAATTGTATTATTAGTGATTGGATAAAGAAAATTTTTGAATTGCTGAAAACCCTTGAGGGTAAAAAGATAATCATTAAATCTGACGAGAACGAACCCCTAACTGGAGAGACTGATTTTGAATTTCCGCCAGATAAGCCATTTCTGAAAGAATTTTATGAAAGAATTAAACAAAAAGTAGATTCACTCGGAGTTAGAATAACTTGCATTGAGCACAAAGATTATCACGAGATTTATACATTTACTAAAGGGAGTATAACAACGGTGGTAAAGTTTTACTATAATGGCAAAGGAATTTTCACAAAGGTAGAGGTGATTCAAACAAGATCAACAGGAATTGTTGAAGGATTATTAAAATTATTGCTGGGTAAGGAAGAGTGAAAGCAAATCCTGTTCATTCTTTTGATTTTATAAAATCAAATTTTCATTAAAGACTAAAGGGGCAAAAATGTCAGACTTCAATTCACTAAAGCAGAAAGCGGAGCAATTTCGAAAAGAGAAAAAATTTCAAGAAGCTCTTCAGATTTACAGAGATTTGTGGACAAATTTTAGAGAAGATTGTAACGAATGGATTGGCTGGGGTTATGCGTATTGTTTGCAAAAGATTGGTAAATACGAAGAAGGATTAAAAGTTTCTCGGGAAGTTTATAAAAATTATCCTGATTTTAAGCAGATTAAAAATACTTACGCCTGGTGCATTTATTACACAGAAATTAAACAAGACGAAATAAAGGACGAAGAAAAATTTCTCAAAGCCGCTAAAGCAATAACTGAACTTACAGATCAGGATGATAAATTTTCTCCTTACACAATTACCTGTTTCAAGGTTATTGATTATTTAGCCAATAAACCAAATTACAATGCTGATAAAATTTCTGAATGGCTTGATAAATTAGAACCAGATAAACTCAGTGAAGAAGTCAGAAGAATAAATTCATTGGATGACAGAGAAAGAGAGTTAGCTTCAGATAAAGAGAAATGGTATAAAACTAAATCGGATGTTTTACTTGTAAAAGAAAATTATCAGGAATGCATTGAATTGTCTGAACAAGCTCTAAAAATCTTTTCTAAATTACATTACGGCAATGAAATCTGGTTTAAAAGAAATATTGCACTTGCTCAATCGGGATTGAAAAACTATGATGGTGCGTTAGAATTATTGATGGAAATTTATTCAAAGAAATCAGAATGGTTTATTGAAAAAGATATATCAGAAGTTTTGTACGCCCAGAAAAGATACAACGAAGCTTTAAAGTATGCTGCTAAAAGCGCTCTTAACTTTGGTGAACCCAAAAGTAAAATTAAACTTTACAACTGGTTGATAGATTTACTTAAAGCAAAAAAACTCACTCAACACATAAAACCCCATATAGAGCTTATTTATTCAATCCGACGGAAACATAACTGGAAGATTGACAACAAACTTGCTCAGCTTTTGGATGATTACAAGCTTGATATTAATTCAATAAGAAATGAAAACGAAATCATCAAAGAACTTAAACCAATCTGGGAAAAATTAAAATTCGAAGGTGAGCCACAATTAACCGGAAAAATCAAGAAAATATTCCCTGATGGCAAAGCTGGTTTTATTGAAACTGATGACAAGAAATCTTATTACTTCAAAACAAAAGATTTTGTGAGTAATAAAGAAAAATTAACTATCGATAGAAAAGTTAGCTTTTATCTTGAAAGCAGTTTTGATAAGAAAAAGAATCAAATGACCCAATGTGCTGTAAATGTGAAAGCTCTAACTTAAACGAGCCAAAGCAAGCCGGTGAGTATGAAGTGGAATTTGATGCAAGTAAATATGATTTAACTTCAGGTGTTTACATTTATGAATTACGGAGTGGTTCATTCAAATCAGCGAAGAAGTTTGTGTTGATGAAATGAGAATGTATTAGTGTCT
>JBNAWO010000090.1:0-10314 GCA_049699815.1 Ignavibacteria bacterium
TAAATAATCGCTTCAATTTTCCAAAATTAACAAGGAGTGGGCTCGACAAGATTCGAACTTGTGACCTCTTCCATGTCAAGGAAGCGCGCTAACCAACTGCGCCACGAGCCCATCAAATTTTCAAGTACCGAGGGCCGGACTCGAACCGGCACGGCCCCGAGGGGCCACAGGATTTTAAGTCCTGTGCGTCTACCAATTCCGCCACCCCGGCAGCATTTCAAAGAAATTGCGTTACAAATTTAATCGATTAAGATTTCTTTATCAAATTAATTTTATTTATTTGATTCAAATGTTTTAAAAAGATTTGCCATTTCAATAGCAGTTAATGCTGCATCGAAACCTTTATTCCCAGCTTTAGTTCCTGCGCGTTCTATTGCTTGTTCAATTGTATCTGTTGTCAGAACACCAAAAATAACAGGCATTCCAGATTCGAGTGAAACCTGAGCAACTCCTTTAGAAACTTCAGCGGCAATGTAATCAAAGTGAGGTGTTTCACCTCTAATCACACATCCAAGACAAATAATTGCATCCGTTTTTTTCATATTAGAAATTTTCTTTGCCATAGATGGAATTTCAAAAGCACCAGGAACCCAAAAAACTTCAATATCCTCTTGATTTACATTGTGTCGAAGTAAACAATCTATTGCACCATCCAATAATTTTTCTGTGATGAAATTATTGAATCGAGAAACAATAATTGAAAATTTTAAATCTTTACCATCAAGAGAACCTTCAAATTTTTTATACATAACTTTCTCCTTATAAAATTTTTATTAAATGACCGAGTTTTTTCTTTTTCGTTTGAAGATATTTTTCATTTTCTTTATTCGGTGGAATTTCAATTGGAATTCGTTTCGTTACTTTTAAACCATAACCACTCAATCCAATAATTTTCTTGGGATTATTTGTCAGCAGTTGAATTGTGGTTAAACCTAAATCGGCTAAAATTTGTGCACCAATACCGTAATCTCTCAGGTCAGGTGGAAAACCTAATTTTAAATTGGCTTCAACTGTATCAAGACCTTTTTCTTGTAAATGATAGGCATGAATCTTATTCTTGAGTCCAATTCCTCTTCCTTCTTGATGCATATAAAGTAAAACACCACGTCCTTTTTCTGCAATCATTTGAATTGCTTTTTCAAGTTGATCTCCACAATCACATCTTAGAGAATGAAAAATATCTCCGGTTGTACAAGAAGAATGAACTCTGACAAAAACATTTTTCTTTCCCGCAACATCACCTTTAACAAGAGCAAGATGATGTTCGCCAGATACAGTATCTTCATAAAGATGTAAATTAAAATCACCATAGCGTGTCGGAAGATCAATAGTGAATAATTTTTTAACCAGCTTCTCGTGCTTCCTTCGATATTCAATTAAATCTGCAATTGTGATAATTTTTAGGTTAAATCTTTCTGCGATTTTAATTAGCTGAGGAAGACGAGCCATTGTCCCATCTTCATTCATAATTTCGCATATTACTCCAGCTGGATAAAGTCCTGCGAGCTTAGCAAGATCAACGGCGGCTTCCGTATGACCTGCTCGAACTAAAACCCCCCCTTCTCGATATCGCAGCGGGAATATGTGACCGGGTTTGATTAAATCTTCTGGTTTTGTTTTGGGATTAATTACAGTTTTTATTGTCAATGCTCTATCGTATGCAGAAATTCCTGTTGTGATACCCTTTCTCGCATCGATTGAAACAGTAAAGTTTGCTTCCTTAACTTCGGTTGGATTTTCAACCATTTGTTCAATTTTTAATTCATCTAATCTTTGACCAATTATCGGTAAACAAATCAAACCGCGACCATACTTAGCCATAAAGTTAATAATTTGTGGAGTAACTTTTTCAGCTGCACAAACAAAATCTCCTTCATTTTCTCTTGAAGGGTCATCGACTACAATTACTATTTTTCCTTTTTTAATGTCTCGAATAGCTGATGGTATATCATAAAAAAATTTCTTTTCTTTTTTCACAATCTCTCACCTAATAGATTCTTTAACTTACTATCTCTTTTTTGCTCAATTAGAATTGAATTAACATATCTTGCAAGTATATCGACTTCAAGATTCACAAAATCTCCAATTTTTCTGTATTGCAAATTTGTGTGATTGAAAGTATAAGGTACAATTGCAACTACAAAACTCGCTTTGAATTTTTTTGCAATTGTTAGACTAATTCCATCAATTGCGATCGAACCTTTTTCAGCGATAAACTTATTTAATTCTTCAGGAATTGAAAATTCAAACAAATAACTTTCACTTTCTTTTTTAATTCCTAAAATTTTTGAAACACTATCAACATGACCAGTTACAATATGACCATCCAATCTTGAGTTTAGTTTCAACGCTCTCTCAATATTTACAAAATCGTTTCTAACCAAATATCGTAAATTTGTCCTCGAATATGTTTCAGGTGAAATAGTGAAACTACATAAATTCGAATTCTTATTTTTCTTCAAATCACTTACAGTCAAACAGATTCCATTAACGGATATACTATCACCTTTTCTAATGTCCTCTAATGGGATTAAAATTTCCAGTTCATTTTTTTTGATTTGTTTCAGACTTCCTAAAACTTCAATTATCCCTGTGAACATATAGCTCAACTCTTTATTACTTTACTTATAATTAAAATATCATCATCAATTTTTTTAAAATCCATGATTTTAGTTTTAATAGCTTTTGAGATTTTATCAATCCCTTCACCTTCAACAGGTGAGATTGCATTTTGACCGCCAATGATTTTCGGCGAAATAAAAGTGATGATCTCATCAACCACATTGTTTTTCAATGCGGTCCAAGACGTTAATCCTCCACCTTCTATTAAAATCGAAAAAATAGAAATCTTTCGCAGTTCATCAATAATTCTTTTAAAATCAATCATTCCATTTTTTGACTCGATGTGAAGCAAAAATTTTCCACGCTTTTGAATTCTTTTTATCTTTTGCTTTTTATCTGGATTTGAATGAACAATAATCGTAGTAAGGTCATCCTGTATTACTTTGCTTTTTAATGGAATTTCAAGTTCTGGATCTAAAATTATTCGAACAGGGTTTTTCCCTTTTCCGTGACTGGAAAGTTCGGGATTATCTTTGATAATTGTATTTACACCAACTAAAATTCCATCGAACTTTGATCGTAATTGATGAACCCAAGCTCTAGATTTTTCTGATGAAATCCATTTTGAGTCGCCAGTAAAAGTCGCAATCTTTCCATCAAGCGTCATTGCATATTTCAGAACAACATAGGAATTCTTTTTAGAAAATCTTTTTGAATAATCTTCATAAAATTTTCTGGCTTTTGATTTAAGAATCCCAACTTCCACTTCAATATTATTTCGACGAAGAATTTCTATGCCTTTACCAAATACAAGCGGATTTGGATCCTGCATTCCGATGAAAACTTTTTTAATGCCAGCTCTGATAATTGCATCAACACAGGGTGGAGTTTTTCCATAATGACTACAAGGTTCAAGAGTTACAAACATTGTTGCATCCTTTGCATTTTCACCAGCTTGATTCAATGCATGAATCTCAGCGTGATAATCACCAAAAAACCTATGATAACCGCTTCCAATCACTTTACCATTTTTAAAAATCAAAGCGCCAACATTTGGATTAGGAAAAGTTTTAATTCCTCCTTTTACCGCCAAACTGAAAGCTAAATTCATTAATTCAATTTTATTCATTCTCAAATACAAAAATTTATATTACAAAATTAGATAAAAGGGGGGACTTCTGAGAGGGAACTTAGAGCCACCTGAGGGACTTGAACCCTCGACCTGCTCATTACGAGTGAGCTGCTCTACCAGCTGAGCTAAGGTGGCTTTACAAACGCACTATCTTAATTTCTTTTTATGACGATTCTTTCTTAATCTTTTTTTTCTTTTGTGCGTTGCCATTTTATGTCGTTTTCTTTTTCTTCCGCAGGGCATTGATTACTCCTCTCTTTTTTAATGTGATTTTAAAAGTTCTGCTGCTCTGTGTCCTGCATCTGTATGTTCACCCAGAGCAATACATTTTTGAAAGAACTCTTTAGCTTCTACAACTTTTCCTTGAGTTAAATTAACAATCCCAAGATTTAAATATGCAATTTGATGTTTAGGATTTTTATGAATAACTGTTTCAAAAATACTCGAAGCTTTATCGTATTGTTTCAGTTCAAAATAACAAACGCCAAGATCAACTTCTGCATCATTATCATCTGGTCTAAAACTTAAATATTTTTCATAATAACTAATTGCTTTTTCAAAAAATCCCGAATCGTGAGTTAAATGAGCCAATCGGAGTAATTTATCAGGATCATCTGGATTGTTCTTTAATTCAGCCTCAAGCCGATTTATTTCATTTATTGCATTAAGGTCAATTCCTCGTTGGTCTTCAGTTTGAGAATTATTTTGACCCGATTGAAATTTACTCGACGAAATTTTTGAATTTTCAATACCATAATAAATTAAAATTGAACCTATCAATGCAATTACTAACCCAATTAAAATTAATTGATTTAGTTGAAGTTTTTTTGTTTGACCTTGTGATATTTCTTTTACCGACTTAGTTTTTTTTTGAGTTTGCTTTTCTTTTTTTGTAGATGATTGTTGTTTAATAGTAGTTTCTTTTGTTGGAATTTTCTGAGATTTAATTTCGCGCTCAATTACTTTTTCTTTACCAGTAAAACCTACACCGCAATGTTTGCATTCTACTGCATCCAAATCATTTTCTTCTCCGCACAAGTCACAAATTTTTATTTTCACAATCAAAGTTTCCTGATCAATTTTTTCCCTAACCTGTTCATCAAAAATTAGTTTTGTACCGCATTGTGAACAAAATTTATCTTGTTCATTTACCTGATTACCACAAACGAAACAAACTTTCATTCGATACTCTTTTCAGCTGGTTTACCTAATTTCATCCCCTTATCAACTATTTGCTTGAAGTCTTTAGAAAACTTAAAAGTTGGGACATAATGTTCTGGCACATAAACTTGTTGACCAGTTTTAGGATTACGAGCGACTCGTGGCTTTTTCTTTTTTACTCTGAACGATCCAAATCCACGAATTTCAATTCCATAACCTTCCTTAAGCATTGAAATTACGGTACTTATAAATCCTTCAATCACAGCTTCAGTTTCAATTTTAGTCAATCCAGTTCCCTGAGCGACTCGGTCAACTATGTCTGCCTTTGTCATATTTTTTGGTCTTGCTGAATTCTCACTCATATTTCACCTTTTATAAATGATTGCTTTAAATTATTGTAATTTAATAAGTTACGGAAACAAAAATAAGCAAGTTTGTTTAATTTGTCAATTTTATTTGAATTTTGATATCACTTATATTCTTGTAGTCAAATAAATTAAGTTGAATGAGCCTAACAAGAAAAAATCAAATTAATTTGAGAGGAAATTATTTTTTTAAGGCTATAAAAAGCCCGAGCAAAAGATAAAAAAGTGCTGCTATCAGAAAGGTAATTTGGAAACCAAAATTTACAAGTAATATCATTGAACTAACACTTCCTAATACAGAAAAACCACCATTAATTGCCCAGGCAAAAGGAACGGCATTTTCATCCAGTGTTGAAAATTGTCTAATTCCAAAAGGGAAAGGAATTCCCATTAATAATCCAATTGGGAAAATTATCATCCCAGAAAAAAAGTATTTATAGAAACTCGAAAACTTTAATGTGTGATTTACAAATTCATTTGAAAAAACTAAAAACAGTATTTGCATTAAGAAAATTAATACAAAAACCAAATGGTATCGATTTTCATACCTTAAATTTTTCGATGAAATATAACTTCCAATTCCAGATGAAATTAAGAGAAAACTTAATATAAAAGAAATTGAGAAAATGTCGTTTGAAAAAATGAGAGTAAATTTTTGTATAAAAGAAATCTCGATCAACATAAAAGAAAAACCAATTATTGAAAAGTAAATCAATAACTTAAACTTTAGTTTATTTGAATTGATTCGAATTGTTTGAAAGACAAGTAGAATTAAAATTAAGGAGAAAAAAATTCCAACTGATAAAGCTAACCAAATTAGGAAATATCCAATTTCAGAATAAGTTAAATTTCTTAGGCTCATCTGTTCAAGGTAAAATTTAAATTTTTTTGGAATAATAAAATTTGAAAAGTAAGGTTTATCATCGGTGCTTGGTGATAAATTAAACGCATAATCTTTGAGACTCTCTTTCTGCCCATTTTTTAAATCTTCAATCAGCTTAAAAATTTGAGGATCAATTATTGAATTAAAGGTTATTGTAGTTTTTTTATATGGGTGAATTACAAAATCAAATTGATTTTCAGATGAAAATTTTTCTGCATCTAAAACTTCTGTTCTATTAAACTCGCCTTTTTTAATTACTATGGTAATTACATTCCAGTTATTAATTGCAATTATTTGTTGTTTTACAAGCCTCGATCCATCTGATTTTTGAATTTCCATCACCATATTCAATAGCTTTAAAAAAGTTTTTACTGGATTATCTATGTAACAGGAAATTGAAAAATATCCATTCTCATTAAGTCTATCATAAATTTTTTGAAAGGCTTCTTTAGTGAATAAAAATTTTTCTTGGACAGAATAAAGTCCTGCTGAGTACCCAACAGGTTCAACTACTGGATAAAAAATCAAATCGAATTTCAAGTTAGAATTTTCAATATAAATGCGTGGGTCTTCATTTATTAATTTAATTCTGTTCTTTTCCTCTTCACCAATTTTTGATGAGATGAGCTTGAATAAAACAGGATTTTTTTCTGTTATGAAAATTTCGTCTACATCATTAATTAATACTCTTTGAACCTCAATATTTCCTGAAGGATTTAAAATTAAAATTCTATTAATATGTTTAAAGATAAATGGAAGATTAAGAGTTGAATTCTTTAAGTAATTAAAATTTGAATTGACATTTTGTAGAATAAAAAAACCAGCCAATTCCCCATTTACAAAAATTGCATCAACTGGATTAATCTGTTGGGTAAAGTTTAAACTGAGACCAGGTGAATATCTTAACAATGATGAATTTATTGTTTCAATCCTCCCGTAAGGAGAATTTCTTTGGAATATAGTTTTTGCATCAGGTAAATTTTTGACACGTGATAGAGATTTAAATTGAGATGGTAAGTTTTTAATTGGGACAAATAACGAGAAAAAAATTATGATCACGATTAAGAAATTCAATAATCGAGATAAAAGACTTTTTCTTTTGAAATTTGAAAAATTAAAAAACATACCAAGAATTGAGATTATAAATCCATTAATTAAATAAATTTTTTGTGGTTCAAAAATCCAGAGTAAGTAGACCGCAATTATTCCGCCCACTCCTGAACCAAATAAATTAAAAAAATATAAATGTCCAATTTTTTCTGATGAAACAGTAAAAAGTAATCCAATTAAATTTGCCAGCAAACAAAACGGAATCGCATAATTAAAAACTATAAGGAAAAATTTTAAGGTTTCGAATAAATCAAAAAAAACTAAATATGAATCGAAAGAACCAATTAAAAATTTATCAATGAAAATTGATAATGGGATGTAAACTCCACTGATGAGTAAAATCAGAGAAATTGTTTTACTTGTTTCTTCAACCGTTCCCCTCGCTAAATTTGAAACAATCAATCCACTCACTCCAAATCCAAACAAAGCAAGAGAAATTATAATTGATGCAAAATTATACCATTGTTGATATGAAAAGTATTGTATCAATACAATTTGATTTGAAATTACTGCAATTGAACAAACAAAAATTAGAATAGAAAATTTATTAATTTTTAATTTCATTTTCCCCGAATGAAAGGAACAAATCTTACCGGAATTAAATTTTTAGAATAAATTTTTCCATCTTTTTTCTCTATCAAGACAAGATTTTGAGTATAAAATGGTGAACCAACCGGTATTACCATTTTTCCACCTTCTTTCAATTGTTCTATCAATGGTGGTGGAACAAATTCAGCAGCAGCAGTTACCATTATTGCATCAAATGGCGCATATTCTTTCCAACCATAATAACCATCAGCATTTTTTACTTTAATATTCTTATAACCAAGTTTTTCCAATCGTTCTTTAGATTCTTTGTATAATTCAGTTATAATTTCAACTGTGAAGACAGAATCAACTATTTCTGCAAGAACCGCAGCTTGATATCCTGAACCAGTTCCAATTTCAAGAACCTTCTTACACTTTTCTGGATCTATAACCTCGGTCATATAAGCGACAATAAAAGGTTGTGAAATTGTCTGCCCATATCCAATAGGAAGAGGTCCATCATCATAAGCATCACTAATTCTTGTCTTTGGAACGAATAAATGGCGAGGAACTTTTCTCATTGCGTTTAATACAGCTTCGTTTTTCACCCCCCGAGCTCTTATTTGAAGATTTACCATTCTCTCTCTTGCTGATTTATATGGATCTTCAAATGCGGTAAAAAGGATGATTAAAATCGCTAAAAAAATTTTCGTTTTCATTGTCTTATTGAAAAGTAATTGCTTTTCACTACTTCAGTTGAATCGTTATAATTACTTAATTCAATTTTATAAAGATTTGATGATTCAAGATCAGGATGAACATTATAGAAAAAAGAACCATCATTTTCTGTCTTAGAACTAATAATTTTTTTCAGAGTATTCTTCCTGAAAATTTTTATTATTACAAATTTTGCTTTCGAGGATGGAAGCCATTTAATTTCATATGTTTGATTAATATACCAAATATCTCCGCTCTTCGGTGAGATAATTTGAAATTCACTGCTTGTAATTGTAGGGTAAAATTCAATCTCATCACCAGAAGGTTCATTTTCTTGGCGACATCCAATAAAGATTACAAGTAACGCAAAAATCAAAAAATTTACTTTCACCCCATAAAAATTTTCCGCTTTAATTTTATATCAAGTTAAAAAATTTTTTTTGGTTAGTCCAAATCAACTTCATTTAGTTGTGAAATCCTGATCATATAAATATATTCACAAAAATTTTTGAAAATTATGAATAAGAATATTTTGATCAAGAAAGCAATTGAAGCAAAAAATTTTTCTTACTCACCTTACTCAAAATTTAGAGTAGGAGCCGCGCTTTTAACTGAAAATAATGAAATCATAACTGGCTGCAACATTGAAAATGCTTCTTATGGATTGACAATTTGTGCTGAACGCACTGCAATTTTCAAAGCCTACAGTGAAGGTAAAAGAAAGTTTAAAGCAATCGCTATTTCTTCTGATGATAAAAACTTTTGCCCTCCTTGTGGTGCCTGCCGACAAATTATCTGGGAATTATGTGGTGATATTGATGTCATTCTTATCGATGGCAATGAAAACTCAAAAACTTTCAAAGCTTCTGATTTTCTTCCTTTTCCATTTGGAGATGAAAATTTAAAGGGAGTTAAAAAATGAACGAATTTATGTCTCACCAAACTCCATCTAAAACCGGCTGGATAGAGGTTATTGCTGGTTGTATGTTTAGCGGAAAAACAGAAGAATTGATTAGAAGACTTCGAAGGGCAATAATTGCAAAGCAAAAAGTCATCGTATTCAAACCCAAAATCGATAATCGTTATTCTGAACGTGAGATTGTTTCACACAGCGAACAATCGATGCCCTCAGAAATCATAGAAGATGCATCAGAGATTTTGGAGTTAGCTAAAGATGCTCAAGTTATAGGAATTGATGAAGCTCAATTTTTTAAGATGAATATTGTAGATGTAGTAAACAAACTTGCTGATGAAGGTAAACGAGTTATTATTGCCGGACTTGATCAAGATTATCGCGGTCAACCATTTGAGCCAATGCCTCAACTTCTTGCAATAGCAGAATACATAACTAAAACTCAAGCCATTTGTGTTGTTTGTGGAAATCCCGCAAATCGAACTCAAAGAAAAACTCCAACAAAAGATCGAGTAGTAGTAGGTGCTTCGGATATTTACGAAGCACGATGCAGGAAATGTCACACCATTTATGGAGAGTAAATCAATGAACATTTTGTCCATCCTCAACGGAATTTTTGGAATGCTTGTAATCGTCTTTCTGGCATTCTTGATGTCAAACAATAAAAGAAAAATTAACTGGCGACTTGTATTATCTGGACTTGGGATACAATTCGTCTTCGCTATTTTCATTTTACGTGGAGATGATCTTGGAAAATTATTTGCTCCGCTTCTATGGCCTAAATTATTTTTTAACTGGTTAGCAAATTTCTTTGTGATAATCCTTCAGTTTACAACTGAAGGTGCAAAGTTTGTTTTTGGTAAGCTTGCATTAGGTCCAGGTAATCCAGAAAGTATGGGAGTATTTTTTGCTTTTCAAGTTCTTCCAACTATCATTTTCTTTT
>JBNAWO010000091.1:0-10297 GCA_049699815.1 Ignavibacteria bacterium
TACAGGTAAACAAATCATTTTCCATAATGTGGGCGCTTACAATATGACTCAGTGGATGCAATTTATTAATCTAAGACCAAGGGTTGTGATGGTGCTGGAAGATGGTAAAGTCGAAATTGTTCGTGAACAAGAAACCTTAGAAACCATCAATCAACTCGAAAGAATTCCAGATAGACTAAAGAAGTGATGAATCTTTCAATTCTGGTTGATTCAACTTTATTCAGTTATTCACAGATTTTCTTCTCAAATAGAAGATGGTTTGGGAGTTTAGTTTTACTGGCAACATTTATCTCGCCAGTTCACGGTTCTATTATTCTTTTTTCTGTTCTAATTACTAATCTGATTGCTTTGATTTTTTATTTCGAACAAAGAAAAGTAAGAGATGGATTTTATGGTTTTAATGGATTGCTGTTTGGTGCAGCACTAAGTTTTTTCTATAAACCGAATGAATATTTTATACCAATTTTAATTTTATTTCTCTTGATTAATTTTTTCATTAATGCTTCAATTGAAAATTATTTTGCTTTTGCATTTAATTTACCAGGATTGAGCCTGCCTTTTCTGATTACATTTTATTTGTTTGTAATCTTCAATAGATCTTTGAAAATTTTTGAAATTAATATTGCTAATTTTCAATCTTCTCAATTATTCATTTCTTTGCCTCAATCAGTTAATCTATTTTTTCAGGACTTTGGGTTTTTGATTTTGCAGAATTCAACTGTCGCGGGAGTAATCATAGTTATCGCTATTTTAATATTTTCTCGGATAATGTTCATTCTGTCGATCGCTGGATTTGCTTTCTCACTGTTATTAATGGAGTTATTTAAAATATCGTTTAATACTCAGCTTGGAATTTTGATTTCTCTGAATGCAATAATTACATCAATTGCAATTGGTGGTTCTTTGATTATTCCTTCAAATCGTTCAGTCTTTTTAAGTTTTCTGGGAGTTTTAATTTCATCCGTTTTTACGATTGTTTTTCAATCAGCTTTTCAGAAAGTTAATTTAAGTGTCTTTGTTTTACCATTTAACTTAACAGTTTTCCTTTTGATTTATACATTAAAATTCAGAGAAAAATATGGCGAAATAGTTCTACTTTATTTCAAGCCAGGCTCACCTGAAGAAAACTACTATTACCATAAAAATCAAAAATCGAGATTCGAAAAATATAAATACATTAATGTAAGTTTGCCTTTTAATGGTGAATGGGATGTCTACCAGGCTTTTGACGGTGAATATACACACAAGAAGGATTGGCGATTTGCCTTCGATTTTGTCATTAAAGATGAAACCGGGAAAACTTACAACGATCCAGGTTTAAATCCTGATGATTACCATTGCTACGGATTACCGGTGCTTTCCACTTATAAAGGTAAAGTGGTAAAAGTAGTTGATGGAATTGATGAGAATGAAATTGGAAAGATTAACATTAAACAAAATTGGGGAAACACGGTCATAATTGATCACGGGCAAGGATTGTTTTCGGCAGTTTCGCATCTTAAGAAAAATACGATCAGAGTAAAAGAAGGTGACGAAGTTGAGAAAGGTGATATGATTGGACATTGCGGAAACAGCGGAAGATCACCTGAACCACACATTCATTTTCAATTCCAAAAGAATGATAAAATTGGTGCACCTACTATTCAATTTCCATTTGGACATTATCTGGTTCGTTCAGGAAATTACCTGGATTTAAAATCTTATGACTTTCCACTAAAAGATGAAAAAGTTCAAAAGCTGGAAATTAATTCTAAAGTAAAAGAAGCGTTTAATTTTGAGTATGGTGACAAATTCCATATTCAATATGAAAAAGATGGAAAGACGATTTCGGAATTCTGGGAAGTAAAAATTGATCCATATAATATTCCTTACATTGAGGCATCAACAGGATCAATTGCAACTTTCTTTAATGATGAAGAAGTGTTTTATTTAACAAGCTATATTGGGAAAAAAAGAGACGCTCTTTATCATTTTTATCTTGCCGCTTTTCAAATTGCATTTTCAACAATGATTAATTTAAGGTGGAAAGATTTTTATCCTGTTTCGATGCTCGCAAGTATTCCTGTTATGGTTTTGAGTGATTTAATGATTCTAATTAATAATCCCTTTCAAGCTGAAGGGAAATTTCAAGTTGAAGAAGATGAGAGTGGTAATTTTGTTTATAAAAATGAAATCGAGTTCAGGGGAATAGGAATTTTCAATTTCATTAAATTGTATAGAAAATATTTAATTGAAGTAACTACAGAAGGAAAATTAAATTCATTTAAATGCATTCAGAATGATCAAATTAAATGTAATTTTAAATTTATCGAGGAGGAATGAATATGAAAAAGTACATCTATTATCTCAGTATCGCTGTTATTCTTGTAAGTACAATCATTTTAACAAATGTAGTCTTTTCACAGCAAAAAGATGAGAAGATTACTGCGTTCAATACCTCAATCAATGAAGCTTTGAAAGGCAATTATCAAAAGGCAATTGATGCATTGTTAAACATTTATAAAAATAATGAGAATGATTATTTGATAAATCTTCGACTTGGTTATCTTTATTACTTGCAAAAAAAATATGATAAATCGGTTGATTACTATCAAAGGGCAATTCAATTGTCTCAAGAAAAATCAATTGAACCTTATCTCGGATTAACTTTGCCTTTGTCAGGGCAGGAGAAATGGGATGAAGTCGCAAAAGCTTACCAAAAGATTTTATCGTTAGATCCAAATAATTACACAGCTAACTTGAGACTTGGTCAAATTTATTTTAATCGGAAAGAATTTTCTAAAGCTGAAACTTTGCTCAAGAAAATATATAACTTCTATCCAGGTGATTATGAAGCAAATTTATATCTCGGATGGACATATTTTTATCTGAATAGAAAATCAGAAGCTAAGTTTCATTTTATAAATACTTTGATGATTAGTGAAAATGATAAATCTGCTTCGGAGGGTTTGAAACTTGTTAAATAAAATTATCTTTCTATTATCTTTTTCATCCTATCTTTTATTTTCTCAGAGTAAATTTTTTATTCAACCTTCTTTTTATTTTACTTATGGAGATTATTCCACTCATTCAAAATCTAACCAATATTCTTTTTATTCAACTTTTAGCTGGAATAGCTATGATTATTTAGTGTTTGGTTTTGATAAAATTGCTATTTCTTCTAATTCTCAATCTTTGAATTGGAATTTTGAGCAAAACAATTTTAGTGGGGGATTTCATTATTGGATTAATGATCTGACTATGAAGTGTAAACTTGATTTTATAAAAATTGATGGAAACTACAGTGATAATTTTATTCCGCAACAACTAATCGATAACGGTTATCTTATTTCTCCAGAAATTTTAATGGGTATTTATCCATTTTATTATGGTGTAGGTTATTCACTTTTCCAGCAGAGCGGGAATAATAAAATTGAAGCACATCAGATTTACGCGAGAGCAGATTACTATCCAGATTACAAGTTGCTTCTTGATGCAATTTTTTCTTCGCATTTAATTTCGGATGGAAGGAAACAGGCATCATTACAACTTTCAATTTATTATTTCCCGATTTATGAAATCTCAATTAAAGGTAGTTTCACAGCTGGAGCGAGATCAATTTTTTATAATCCCGATTTAATGGTTCTTTACAATCAGCTCGAAACACAGACTTCAAATTATTCGGTTCAGGTGAATTATAATTTCTACAAAAATTTTGTTGCTGTAATTCAATATCAAAGAGCTAATTTTTCTTCTTATCAAATTAATTATTTTGTATTTGGAATTAAATCCACATTATATTTTTAACTTATTGGGGAATTGAAAATGAAAATCCTTAAACCAAAACATTTAAATAAAGGAGATTTGATTGGATTAATTTCGCCTGCATCAACTCCAGATAATTTAGAAAAGATTAATGAAGCGGTGAAGTATTTTGAAAAACTTGGTTATAAAGTTTTTGTCGGGAAAAATGTGGGCAAAGTTAGAGGTTATCTCGCCGGGACGGATGAAGAAAGGCTTGAAGACTTTCATTCAATGTTTTTAAATAAAAATGTTAAAGCGATTTTTTGTGTGCGTGGAGGTTATGGTTCGATCAGGTTTTTAGATAAAATCAATTTTTCAATTATCAGAAAGAATCCAAAAATTTTTGTCGGTTATAGTGATATTACTGCACTTCAACTTGCAATATTTCATAAAACAGGTTTGATTACTTTTTCAGGTCCAATGGCTGCAGTTGATTTTGCTGGAGATGTTGATCCATTCACAGAAGAAAATTTCTGGAAGATGATCATATCTACCAAACCTTTTGGAAAATTTAAAAATCCTCAAGGTGAAAGAATTTCTTGTCTCACAAAGGGTAAGGCAAGGGGCAGACTTCTTGGTGGGAATCTCTCAATCCTTTGTTCTTTAATTGGAACTCCTTTTATGCCAAAATTTGATAAAGCAATTTTATTTATAGAAGAAATTGAAGAAAAGCCTTATCGCATTGATCGTTTTTTTGCTCAAATGAGGCTTGCAAAAATTTTTGATAGAATTTCTGGGGTTGTTTTATGTAATTTCACCGATTGTGAAGAGACTGATCCATCCAAAAAATCGCTCTCTCTAAATGATGTAGTAAATGATTACTTCTCGAATTTGAATAAACCTGTTGCTTATAATTTGATTCACGGACATGTTAAGTCTAAAAATACAATACCAATTGGAGGATTGGCTTCGATTGATTGTAATAAAGGCATTGTAGAATTAATTGAAAGCTGTGTGAGTTAGTTTCGAGATTAATTCTGTGAAGAAGATGAAATTGCATTAATTGTTAGTTTTATCTATTACTTTTTATTTAGTTTGTTCAAAATTCGAGTTCATTTTAAATTGCAGATGAAATTTAGTTCTTTCATTAGCCGAAGTGGCGGAATTGGTAGACGCGCATGATTCAGGGTCATGTGGGAGTAATCCCGTAGGGGTTCGAGTCCCCTCTTCGGCACAAAAATTTTATCCACAATGAATCAAACCTTAGAAAGTTCCTATAAATTTTGCATTGACCTTGCAAAAAAACATTACGAGAATTTTCCCGTTGCATCTCTTTTAATTCCGAAAGCAAAAAGAAAATTTATTGCCGCAATTTATGCATTTGCAAGAATAGCTGATGATATCGCTGATGAAGGTGTATTTTCCGCTCAAGAGAGAATAGATAGATTAATTGAATACAAAAACTTGCTTCTAAACAAAACTCTAAATGTAAATTATCTTCATCTACCTGCTGTCTTTCACACAATCGAAACAAACTCGCTTACATTAAAAAATTTCTCCGACTTGATCGATGCATTCATTCAGGATAATCGAAAAACAGTTTATCAAAATTGGGAGGAAGTTCTTGATTATTGTTCTAAATCAGCAAATCCTGTTGGTAGAATTTTACTCGAGATTTTTAACATAAAAAATGATCAGGCGTTTTTATATTCTGATAAAATTTGTTCTGCACTTCAAATAACAAATTTCATTCAGGACTTAAGGATTGATTTACTTCGAAATCGTTTCTATTTACCTAAGGAGCTTCTTGTAAAGTTTAACCTTACTAATAGAGATTTACTTACTTTTGTAAAAGATAATCTTAATGATCATAGACTTGCTAAAGTTATTGAAGAAGCTGTTTCTTTTACTGAAAGAATGTTTATAGAAGGAAAAAATTTGCTCAATTATTTGTCTGGTCTTTTCAAAAAAGAAGTTAGTTTAACAATTGAAGGTGGAATGACAATCCTCACTAAAATTAGAAACAATAATTTCAATTCAATTAATCGAAGACCAACATTAAATAAATATGACTGGTTGAAAATTTTTCTGAGAGAAATCTTTTAATGGCTAAAAATTTAGAAGATATAATCGTAAAGGAAGCGAGAAGCAGTTTCTATTACACATTCTTTTTTCTACCAGCACATAAACGAAAAGCAATGCACTCAATTTATGCGTTTTGTCGTGTGACTGATGATATAGTAGATAGAAATAATTACTCAAAAGAAGAAAAATTCAAATTAATTGAGGATTGGCAAAATGAGTTGCAAAAAGCGCTCAATTCATACTCGAAGTATCAATTGCTTAACTCAGTGGCTCTGGTAATTAAAGAATTCAAGATGTCAATCGAACCTTTTTTCGATTTGATTGAAGGTGTTAAAATGGATCTGACGAAAAATCGTTATGAAACATTTGACGAGTTGATTGTTTATTGTTATCGTGTCGCTTCGACAATCGGGATTATGTCTATCGAACTTTTTGGTTATAAAAATCCTAAATCCAGGGATTACGCTTATAATCTTGGAATTGCAATGCAATTGACCAACATTCTGAGAGATGTGAAAATCGACGCCGAAAATGATAGAATTTATCTGCCACAGGAAGATTTAAAAAAATTTAATTATTCAAATGAAGAAATTAAGAAAAAAATCTACAATGATAATTTTGTCAATCTAATGAAGTATGAGCTTCAAAGGGCAGAGGAGTTTTATCAAAAAGCTAATGAATATTTTCATCCTGATGATCATAAAAACCTTGCAATGGGAAGAGCAATGCAGGAAATTTATTATAAAATTTTAAAGAACATCGAGAAAAATAAATATGATGTTTATTATAAGAATAACAATTTGAATTCATTTAACAAGGTCCTAATCACTTTTAAAAATTATTTAAAGTATTATTTACTGGAAAGATGAAAAGTGTAATAATCATTGGCGGTGGGCTTGCGGGAATTTCTGCTGCTGTAAATTTAGCTAACAAAAATTTTAAAATTAAATTAATTGAAAGTTCTCCATTTCTTGGCGGACGAGCAAAATCCTATTTCGATAAAAAATTGAGTTTATGGTTGGATATTGGTCAACATCTCTTAATCACAGGATATAAGGAGACACTGGATTTATTTGAAAAAATTGACGCTAAAAAAAATTTAATTATTCAAAAAAAGTTTTGTGTAAAATTTCGTGATAAAAAATTAAATCAATGGAAGCTTACATTCTCAAATTCTTTCGAAGATTTAATTAATCTTTTAATATTTAAAAATTTGAAGTTCAGGGATAAAATCAATTTCTTAAATTTTCTTCAGAAAATTAAAAATTATCAAGAAGAAAAGTTTGAAAATATTAGCGTTTTAGATTTATTAAAATCTGCTCGACAAAGTGAGTATATTATTGAAAATTTCTGGCGACTCTTTGTTGAATCCACAATGAATTCACCTATTGAAAAAGCATCAGCACGTGTTTTGATTTTCATCTTGAAGAAAATGTTTTTTGAGAACTTAAATAACGCCTGTTTGATAATTCCGGAAAAGTCGTTTTATGAAAGTTTTATCAATCCAGCTGAAAAATTTTTGTTTGATAAGAGTGTAGAGATTTTAAAAAATACCTCAATCACACGACTAAAATTCCAGAACGATAAAGTATTAAGTGCAATTGACAATAGAGGAGAGAAGCATTTTGCTGACTTATTCGTCTTAGCCGTTCCATATCATACATATTTAAAATTGATGAAGAAAAAAGATACGAAACTGAACTTTCAATCTATCATCAACGCTAATTTGATTTTTGAAAATTATGATAGTGATCAGAAATTTTATGCTTTATGGGGTTCTCCAGTACATTGGATTTTTTTTCATAAAACACACATTACTCTAACAAGAAGCAGTGCAGACGAGTTGCAGGATTTAAGTGAAAGCAAATTGAGAGAAATATTTCTTTCTGAATTTCGTGAATTCTTTCCTGAATTTATTAATAAAAAACTTATCTACTTCAAAATAATTAAAGAAAAAAGAGCAACATTTATTTCAGATATTTCATCGATAAAAAATCGGATTCCAATAGAAACAGAATTTTCAAATCTTTTCATTGCTGGTGATTTTGTTGATACTGGCTATCCATCAACAATTGAAAGCGCTGTTAAGAGCGGCAGGATGGCTGCACAAAAAATTTTGGAAATGGATGTTTATAAATTGGCAGGTTTGGATTAATATTTAAAAATTTTTATTTGGTCATTCAACTCAGGATCCTCTGATGAAACCTAATCACAATCGATTATGAAAAAGTTCTCTTCAATTTTATCAATCAATATTTATTCTTTATATAATCATAAAACAGCGTTGAGAGTTTTGCAATTAACTCTTCACCAGTTTTTGATTCTGGTAAATCTTTAGTCATAACAACAAGTATGTAATCAAATTTTCCACAATAGAATATTCCCATTTCGCATCTTACATCATCAAGCTCACCACCTTTGCTTGCAAGCGTTATCTCGTCTTCAATGCCATTCATGAGAGGAGTAGATTTTGGGATGCTCAAGATTTTAATTATCTCATTGTTGATTGTATCAGGAAAGATTTCATATCGATAAATCATTTCGAGTAATTTAAGTTTGTCAAAGGGTGATGAAATATTCTCTCTACCAGTTTTTCGTGCTTCAAAATCCATCATCACTCTTTGAAGTTTAGTATTAGTTAATCCGAGCGATTGAATCGTTTGATTGATATTTCCCATTCCAAGTTTTTCAATTAAAATATTAGTTGCTGTATTGTCGCTTTGTTGAATCATTAAAACAGCTAAATTGTAATAACTAAGTTTTAAATCGTTTTGATCGAAAAATTGTAAAATTCCGCTTCCACCAACTTTTAAATTAATTGGAACATTTTCATAAATATTAATTCTACCATTCTGGTATTCTTTCATTAAGTGGACTAAAATTTCAATCTTAATTGCACTCGCGGTGGGAAAAATTTCATTTTCCTGGAAAAGAAAAATCTCATTAGACTTCAAATCCTTAAAAGCAATTCCCACAGGATAGCGAAATTCCTTTAACAAGTTATTAACTTTATTTTCAAGTTCAATTAGTAAAGTGTCAAAATTACTTGAAAAATAAGGGTTTTTTGAGGTTTTTGTATGATAAAATTCTCTCGGATAAACTGAGGACAAATTGTTCAAAACAATTATAAAAAGCAGGATCAGTTTTTTCATTCCATTTCTCTCTCATTGAATAAAAAAAATTTAATAGTTAAGTTTGAATAAAAATTTATTTGTTATCATAAATTATTAAACTAATTAATATAAACCAATAAAAAGGGAGGAACTAATGCCCACATTAAAAGAAAAGCTCGCCGAACAAATTCCCGCACTAAGAGAAGAGGTTAAAAATCTCTTAAAGCAATACGGCGATAAGGAAGTCGACAAAATTACCGTTGCCCAGATATTTGGTGGGCTGCGAGGAGTTAAAGCGCTTGTATGTGATACTTCATCTGTTCCACCAGATAGAGGTTTGTTAATTCGTGGAATTCCAATTGTTGAATTAGCAGAAAAATTGCCAGAAGAAGTTTTTTACCTGCTTCTGACTGGTGAATTGCCTGATGAAGAATCTCTAAAATTATTAATGGCTGATTTAAGAAAACGTCGAAAAGTTCCAGACTATGTATGGAAAGTTTTGAAAGCTATGCCAAAGGATTCTCATCCAATGTGTATGTTGAATACAGCTATTCTTGTAATGGAAAAAGAATCAGTTTTCAAGAAACAATACGACAAAGGTTTGAAGAAAGAAGATTTCTGGATTTATACTCTTGAAGATGCTTTAAATTTAGTTGCACGTGTTCCAATTATTGCTGCTGGAATTTATAGAATGAAATACAACAAGGGTCCAAGAATTCCAAGTGATCCAAAACTCGATATGGGTGCTGATTTTGCAAAAATGCTCGGAATTAAAGATCCAAAAGGTGAATTTGTTAAACTGATGAGACTCTATCTCGTACTTCACTCTGACCATGAAAGTGGAAATGTTAGTGCGTCAACTGTGCAAACTGTTGCTTCTGCATTATCTGATCTTTACTACGCATTATCAGCTGGATTGAATGGACTTGCTGGACCGCTTCATGGACTTGCAAATCAAGAATGCTTGAAATTTGTTCTTGATCTTAAGAAACATTTCAAAGGTGTTCCAACAGATGAACAACTTCGTCAGTTTGCATGGGATTGGTTGAATAGTGGTAAAGTAATTCCTGGTTATGGTCATGCAGTTCTAAGAATCACTGATCCGAGATTTGATGCATTTTTGAAATTTGGTCAAACATATTGTGCAAATGATCAAATCTTCCAGATCGTTGAAAAGATATTTAATGTAGTTCCACAAGTTTTAATGGAACAAGGAAAAGCAAAAGATCCATGGCCAAATGTTGATGCTAGTTCTGGTGCTTTGCTATGGCATTATGGAATGAAAGAATTTGATTATTATACAGTTCTTTTTGCTGTTTCAAGAACACTCGGTGTAACTGCTCAAACAGTAATTGCAAGAGCAATAGGAATGCCGA
>JBNAWO010000092.1:0-10150 GCA_049699815.1 Ignavibacteria bacterium
TTTACTTTAAGTTTCTGCTCAAGCAAGAGTGGTGTGAATGATTATTTATTTCCCAGAATAATTTCCGGTCAAGTTAAAAATACATCTGGAGTTCCACTCGAAAACGCAAAAGTGAGTTTAATAACCGCTCCAGGATTAAATCCTGTATTTACAGATGCACAGGGATTCTTCAGAATTGAAAATGTTCCGGAAGAAAAACATAAAATCAAAGTTGAACTTTATGGTTATGAAGATTATGTAGCCGATGTTCCTTCTGCAGTGAATGGAATTTCAACGATTAATCCTGTTCTTACTAAAAAAACATATATCACCCCCTCAAACAAACCTGTCAGTAAAGGTCCTGTTAGAATTTACAATAACAAACTCCAAGTCGACTTTGATGGCGATGGAAGCTACACAGATTTCTTCATCAAAGGAGTAGCTTATTCACCAACACCAATTGGGAATCGACCAATTACACCTCAGCAAGAAGATAGAAGCCTTCAATTTTTGAAAGAACTAAATGCTAATACAATTCGAACATATAGTGGTGCAAATCCATCTTTCTTAAAGAAATTATCAGAGAATGGAATCTATTGCATTTTAGGTTTTTGGGTTGATTATAGTCTTGACCTTTCAATTCCAGCAAATCGCGAAAAAATCAAAAACGATTGGATAAAGTTTGTTTATCAATTCAAAGACAACCCAGGGCTTTTGATGTGGAATATTGGTAACGAACAAAACTATCAGAATGGTAATAATCAATACTGGTATTCACTCTGCCAGGAACTTGCTACTATTGCTTATAACATTGAGGGAGAAAAATATCATCCTGTTGCAATTAACAATGGAGAGATTTTTAATATTGGCAATTCATCTATGTATGCTGATGATAATTCTTTAACATATGTCGATCTATGGGCAATAAATCTTTACAATTACAATCTCGCATCAAGAATAAACCAATACAAAACTAAAACCATTAAACCAGTTGTGATTACAGAATTTGGTATCGATGCACTCGATAATCGAACAAAGCAAGAATACGAAACTATGCAAGCTGTTTTCGATTCACTCAACTGGCAACAAATTCTATCGGTAAAAGATGTTTGCCTTGGTGGAACTGTTTTTGAGTTCACCGACGAATGGTGGAAAGATAAAGATCCCTGGTCTCACGATTATGGCGGATATTCAACAAATCAACATCCCGATGGCTATTCTAACGAAGAATGGTGGGGAATAATTCGAGTCTTACCTGATTCAAATAATGATGGACTTGATGATTGGATTCCAAGAGAGGCTTATTATATGTTTCAAAGAAATTGGAAATGAAAATCATAAAAAACTTCTTTAAGAAATTTATCGACTATATAAAAAGTGAACCCGCAAAGGTCAAGATTGAAAAACCTATCTGTCATCACTGCGCATCAAGAGGTGTAATTTTACACAAAGGGATTACTAAAAATGAAAATTAAATTAATTCTTATTTTATACTTCTTACTATTTTATTCATTTTTCGCTTTCGGGAAGCAAAAAAAATTTTTCTCAGTTATGGGTAAAGAAATAATTGATATCAATGATAAACCCATTCTTCTTAAAGGGATCAATTTAGGCAACTGGCTCGTTCCAGAAGGTTATATGTTTCATTTCAAAAAAATTACTTCACCAAGATTGATCTATGATTTTTTCAATGTTTTAATTGGCGAAACTGAAGCAAATCGCTTCTGGGAAAAATTCAGAGAAAATTACATTACAATAGATGATATTAAATTTATCAAATCATTAGGTTTCAACTCAATCAGAATTCCTTTTAACTATCGATTATTCGTAACCGATTACCCATTCTACGAATTAAAAGGACCTGGATATGAATTATTAAATAGAGTAATAAACTGGTGTAGAGAAGAAAGTCTTTATGTAATTCTGGATATGCATTGCGCACCAGGCGGTCAAACAGGTGATAACATAGATGATAGTTATGGTTATCCATTTTTATTTGAAGACGAATTCAGTCAAGAACTCACCGCGAAAATTTGGAAAAGAATTGCTGAAATTTATAAAGATGAACAAATAATCATTGGCTATGATCTTCTCAATGAACCAATTGCTCATTATTTTGAAAAAGATAAACTTAAGCCTTTACTTCCTACACTTTACAAAAAAATTTCAAAGGCAATTAGAGAAGTAGATACAAATCACATTATAATCTATGGTGGTGCAATCTGGGATACTGATTTTTCTGTTTTCACAGAACCGCTTGACCCCAAAGGTATTTATACATTTCATAAATATTGGACTCCACCCACTCAGGCTGAAATACAACAGTACATAGACTTTAGAGATAAATTTAATATTCCAATCTTTATGGGAGAATCAGGCGAAAATACAAATGAGTGGATAAGTGAATTTCGTCAGCTTCTTGAAAAGAATAATATTGGCTGGTGCTTCTGGCCCTACAAAAAACTTGATAGTGAACGAGGTGTTGTTTCAATAAAAAAACCTGATGGTTACGATGAAATTATAAAGTTCGCTAATGAGTTTGATGTTTCATATGAATTCATTCGAAAAAATAGACCAGATAAGTCAAAGTTGAAGAAGATTTTAAATGAATATCTTGAAAACATTAAATTTAAGAACTGCGTTGTCAACTACGATTACATAAAAGCACTTGGATTGTATTGATTTAACCTCTTTTTAATATTTTGATTACATAGAAAATTCTTCGAAAATCTTTTTATGTTCTTTCTCACTTAATTGAATTCACTGAACAATTCCTTTATAGTTACTAAAAAATTTATATTTTTAATTCACTTAATCATTTATAAATTTCAAACAGGAAATTCAAGAAAACTATGAAAAAATACTCTCCTTTGTTCTTCTTTCTTTTATTAATCGTAATTCCCACATCACTGCACTCACAAAAATTTGAGGGTGTAATCGCAGAAATTGGTAAAATAAAAATTACTGAAAGTGAGTTTAGACTCAGATACGAACTTTCTCCTTTTGTTTCACATCGTTCGAAATGGAATCAAGATACAATTAAATACGACTTCTTGCTCTCAATGATTGCCGAAAGACTCTGGTATCTCGAAGCAATTAATAGAGGATTTCAAAACTCTGAAGATTTTAAGTTTTACATTAAACCACTCGAAGATGCTCTTCTTCGCGATTATCTTTTTAAGGAAGAAATTGAAAATAAAATTAAACTTTCCGCAGAAGATGTCAACGTAACAATTAACAATGCCCAGTATAAACTTAAAACAAGAATCATCAATTCAGAAGATTCAACTAAAATTTTTAAAATCTATTCTTTATTGAAAGAAAACATTTCACTTGATTCCATTCTTCGCATTCCTGAATTTCTTTTCATTCCAGCAGGTGAATTTGAAGTTTCTCTCGGATCATTAAAAGATGAGAAAGTAGAAAACTATTTGTTTACTCTCAATCCAAATGAATTTACCAAACCAATTCGAAGTGAAGTTGGATGGGTGATTTTTTATATAACAGATAAATTTTTAACTCCAATCGATCTCACCGATCAAAAAAAGATTGACGATTTGAAAAGAATTACTAAAACTCGTCGTGTAATGCATAAAATGAATCAATATCTTAAAGGTTTGTTAAGTAACAAAACAATTGATATAAATGATGAAGCTTTTATAAAAATTTTCGAAGTTATTTATAATCTTATCCTCGAGAGGACAAAAAGCAACCCTGATACAATTCGTGCCTCTTATGTTCTAAGTGACAATGATTATCGCGAAATAAAAAAAACACTTGGAAGCAACATACTCCAGGAAGAGTTATTTGTGGTCAATTCAAACAAAGTCACAGTCTGGGATTTCCTTGCAAATCTTGCATTTGAAGAGCATCGATTTCAATCGAAGGACAGAAATAAAATCTACTCGCTGCTTTCCAAAATTGTAAAAGATTTTGTTATACATCAGTATTTAACTTTTGAGGCTAAGAAAAAAGGTATCGACAAAAACAAAAAGCTTAAAGATGAAATTGAGAATTGGAAAATCCATTACCTAGCCCAAATGTTAAGATTTACATTTCTTGATTCTGCACGAATTTCAGAACAAGAAGTAATAGATTACTTCAACAACGAATTTCGAAAAGACAAAAATAATATCCTTCTTAAAATGAAGATCTTAAATCTTCAAGAACTTGAAGAAGTTGAACAGGTTTTGAGGGAAATCTCATCGGGAAAATCCTTCGATGAAATCGTTGAAAGTTACGGCAAAACCGATTCGCTCGTTAATGAAAAAGGTGAAACTGACTTACTACCTCACTTTTCTTTTGGTGAACTGGGAATGATTGCAAGTAAACTAAACCTCAACGAGGTTTATGGTCCTATCAAACGAGAAGATAAGTATACTCTAATAATAGTAAAAGAAAAGAAAGAAATCTCAGATACAACTCAGATAGATTTTGACTCAACTAAAGATTATATAAAGAATTATTTATTCATCAAAAAATTCAATTCAATTTGGCAAATCAGACTATCCAGCTTGCAAATAGATATGTTGTAAAAATTTATGAGGAAAATTTAAGGCAACTTAAGACTACCAGAATTCCAATGTTTGTTCATCGTTTATTAGGTTTTGGAGGAAGAATTGCTGGAGTCCCCCTGCTTGATAACTGGTTTTATATGATAGATATAAATGAATTAAATTCTAAGTTATTTCCTTAGGAGGTAAAAAATGAAAGCAAAAATCTTATCGATGATTTTTTCTTTCATATATACATTCTTTTCAATTTCATTTTCACAGGTCTTTGTTAATCAAGTTGGTTATAATCCACTACTTCCAAAATACTTTTACACAAATTTGCCAGCCACCTCTTTCGATGTTGTTGAAGAAAGCAGCGGAAATGTTTTTCATTCTGGTATACTTACTTTAATCTCTGCAAATGATCCAGCCACTGGTATGCCAGTGCGGAAAGGAGATTTCTCAACTCTTACTCGCAGCGGTAAATATTTTATCCGACTTAATACTAATGATACTTCTTATCATTTCAGCATTTCTTCTAAAGTTTTTGAAGATGTCTTTCAGAAATCATTAAAAACATTTTATTTTCAACGATGCGGCAGTCAATTATTTTATCCTCATGCAGGAATTTATCAAAGGGCTATCTGCCACACAGGCGATGCTTTTTTTCACTCATCAAATGGTCAAAGTGGATTTAAACTTTCCCGTGGAGGCTGGCACGATGCCGGTGATTACGGAAAATATGTTGTTAATGCTGGAATTTCTTCTGCAACTTTACTAATGGCTTATGAACTTTTTCCTGATTTGTTTAGCTCTGATTCTCTAAACATTCCAGAAAGTGGAAATGGTATCCCCGATATTCTTGATGAAGTGAAATATGAAATTTCTTGGTTACTCACAATGCAAGGCTCAGATGGTGCAGTTTATCATAAATTAACTAAAGAACAATTTGAATCTTTCGTAATGCCTTCACAAGATTCAGGTCTGCGTTTTATTTATCAGAAATCTTCAACAGCTACTGGTAATTTTATCGCTGTTCTTTCCAGGTTTTATCGTGTTTATAAAAATTTTGACTCTGTTTTTGCCAATCAATGCTTGAATGCAGCTATAAATGCATGGAATTGGTTGAGTAATCAATCCTCAATTGTTCCTCAAGGTGGATTTCAAAATCCTCCTGGAACTCAAACAGGTGAGTATGGTGACAACAATGATGCTGATGAACGACTATGGGCAGCTGTCGAATTATTTGAATCGACTGGTGAACAATCTTATAAAGATTATTATGAATTTAATTACAACATTGGTGGTTTAATCAATTCAACAATGAACTGGCAGAATGTCCGAACGCTTGCTCATCTCACTTATCTTTTTTCAAAACATACAAATATCAATCAAAATGTTAAATCTCAACTACTCAATTCTCTCATTTCATATTCAAATTCCCTCGTTACAAAAAGAAATACAAATGGTTTTGGTGTCTCGTTAAATCCTGGCGAATATTACTGGGGCTCAAATTCTCAAGTACTAAATAATGGAATAATTCTAATCTTAGCATACACAATAACAAATCAAGTTAGTTTTCTTTCAACATCTATTGAGCAATTAAATTATGTTTTGGGTTCAAATGTTCACAATATTTCTTTTGTCACTGGAGTTGGAAAAAGATATCCAATGAAACCTCATCATCGCCCATCTGAAGCTGATGGTATTATTGAACCAATACCAGGGTTTGTTGTCGGTGGTCCTAATCAATATCTTAATGATCCGGTTCTGCAACAATACTTCAGTCAGAACACTCCTCCAGCATTATGTTATATCGATCACTTACAAAGCTGGGCATCCAATGAAGTGGCAATAAATTGGAATGCACCACTTGTTTTTTTAACTGGTTATTTTAATAAACTTTTGATCACTCAATTAAATGATGAGTCTAACAAAGAAAATTTTAACTACAAACTTGAACAAAACTATCCCAATCCATTTAATGGACAAACTAAAATTCGTTATTCAATAAAATCAAATTCAGATCGAGATATATTCAGAATTAAACTTAAGATTATTAATTTACTTGGTGAAGAGATTTTTATTGTTTATGACGGTTATCAACAACCGGGAACTTATGAAGAAATTTTTGATTCATCGAAATTTTCACACTTTACTTTACCAAACGGAGTTTATTTTTATCAACTAAATGTTAATGGAATTTCAATCACAAAGAAAATGATTTACCTTAAATAATGGAGGGAATAGTGAAAAAGATATTTCTAATTTTAATCACAATGATGATCAGTATTTTACCTGCTCAAGAATATTTCTCCCCTAATCACAATTTAAGTCTCAAAATCTCACTGAACGAAAAAGGTGAATTTTTTTATTCATTAAATTTTAAGAACAAACCTGTAATAAAAACAAGTAAACTCGGTTTCGATTTAGTTAGGGGGAATAATTTTAATGATGATTTTGAAATCCTTAACATCGAAAAAAATGAAATTTACGAAAAGTGGTCTCCTGTTTGGGGTGAAGTAGATACAATACTAAATCACTGTAATGTTATTAAAGTTTTTTTACGACAAAAGTCAACAAAAAGATTGTTAAATATTCAATTTAGAATTTTTGATGACGGACTCGGTTTTCGTTATGAATTCCCCAGACAGGAAAATTTAAAGTACTTCATCATTGCTGAAGAGAATTCTGAATTTGCTATGACTGGTGACCATATTGCTTACTGGATACCAGGTGACTATGATTCACAGGAATATACTTACACAACTTCAAAATTTTCAGAAATAAATGCCCTCAAAGGAAAAAACTTTGATGATATCATTACCAAATCAATTCCTGGTGAAAATTTTGTTCAAACTCCACTAATGATTAAAACTTATGATGGTTTATACATAAATATTCATGAAGCAGCATTAATTGATTATCCTGCTATGTATCTAAAAATAAATAATGAAAATTTTGTGCTTAAAACTCACCTTTGTCCGGATGCATATGGGAATAAAGCATATTTACAAACACCATTCAACACACCCTGGAGAACAATTATAGTATCAGACAAAGCAGAGAAAATTCTTGAATCAAAGATTATTTTGAATTTAAATGAACCGACTAAATTTGACGATGTAAGCTGGATCAAACCAAAGAAATACATCGGCATCTGGTGGTCATTGCATGTTGGGAAAGAATCGTGGAATTATGCCGATATAGACAATATCCGAATTGATCAGATCAATTACGATACACTTAAACCTAATGGACGACACGGAGCTACAACCGAAAACGCAAAAAAATACATTGACTTTGCGGCTAAGCACGGTTTCGATGCGCTATTAATTGAAGGTTGGAATATTGGTTGGGAAGATTGGTTTGGAAATTGGAAAGAAAACGTCTTCGATTTTGTAACTCCTTATCCGGATTTTAATGTCGATGAAGTTTCAAAATATGCAAAAGAAAAAGGGGTTGAATTGATAATGCATCATGAAACTTCTTCCTCTGTTACTAATTACGAACGAAGAATGAACGAAGCTTTTGAATTCCTCAAGAAATACTATTACACTGCAATTAAAACTGGATACGTTGGGCCAATTATTCCACGCGGCGAACATCATGACGGACAATGGATGGTAAATCATTACATCCGTGTCTTAGAAAAAGCTAAAAAAGAAAAAATTTGTATTGACTCTCATGAATCGGTTCGACCAACTGGTTTACATCGGACTTATCCAAACTGGTTAGCAGCTGAAGCAGCTCGAGGTAATGAGTTTAACGCTTGGAGTGAAGGCAATCCACCAGAACATGAAACAATATTGATATTTACAAGATTAATGGGTGGCCCCATGGATTACACTCCAGGCATTTTCCAGATTAAAATGGATTACTACAGTAATGAAAGAAAAAATTTTCAAGTTCACACCACATTGGCTAAACAACTTGCCTTATATGTAGTTCTTTATAGTCCATTACAAATGGCTGCTGATTTACCAGAAAACTACGAAAGATTTCCTGATGCTTTTCAATTCATAAAAGATGTTCCTGTTAATTGGAAAGATACAAAAGTACTTTTCGCTGAACCTGGTGATTATATTGTTACTGCAAGAAAGGATAAAAAGTCTGATAATTGGTTTATCGGTGCAATTACTGATGAGAAAGCAAGAGAATTTAATATAAATCTCAATTTCTTAGATAACTCAAAATATGAAGCAACCATTTATCGCGACGCTGATGATGCTCATTGGCAAAATAATCCTATGGCTTATAAAATCGAAAAAAAAATTGTTGACAATAAATCAACATTAAAAATAAAACTTGCCGAAGGTGGTGGTTGTGCAATTTCCCTGATGAAATTAAAATAAAAACTATAAAAAATTCAATTTTCCTTTAATCATTATCGAGGATTTAAATGGAAAGAATCAAATACGAATACATATTTAAGAATTCAAAAAATTCTGATGAATTATTTGATGCGTTTGACCAGGCATTAAAAGAAGGTATAGATGATCTCGAATTATATAAAATTCTTTTCTGGAATCCAGCACTAAGTATTGATGAATTAAGTATGTTTATAAAAAAATTAGCAAATACTTTTCAACACTTAGCCTACGATGTTTATATGTGGGGAGCAAAAGTTATCGAACTTTCTTTCGACAATGTCGAAAACTTTGAAACTATTTTGAATTTTTACAGGAAAGCTTCAGAAATTAAACCACTCGAAAATGAACCTTATATAAAAGCTGCTGATGCATACAATTTTGAACTAAAAATTCACCCACCATCTATTGTGATAAACTTTTTAAAAAGAGGAACAACAAAAGCTAAAGATCCTTCAACGATCTATTTTAAGTTAAGTGAATTCTTTGGGAAGCTAGGAAATATTGAATTGAAAAACCATTATCTCAGTGAAGCCGAAAAATATCTAAAAAAGAAATATAAAAGTTAGATCTAACATTTGTACAATTAAAATTGCGGAGAGGGAGGGATTCGAACCCCCGGTACCGATTCCTCGGTACAACGGTTTTCAAGACCGCCGCATTCAACCACTCTGCCACCTCTCCTAAAAGCAAAAATAAAAATAACTACAATTTGAAATCAATTTAATACAAAAAACCCCGACAAAGTCGGGGTTCAAAAATATAATTCTTGGCAACGACCTACTCTCCCACGCAGTCGCCCGCGTAGTACCATCGGCGTTCGGGGGCTTAACTTCTCTGTTCGGAATGGGAAGAGGTGTACCACCCCGGCTATGGTTACCAAGAATAAAAACTCATAAAAAACAATTTTGGAAGAGCTGCTGAGAGTAAAGCTAATTAACCTGGTAAAAAATATTATTAAGGTTAAGTCTCACGACCTATTAGTACTGCTCGGCTCAACTCATTACTGAGCTTACACCTGCAGCCTATCAACCTGGTAATCTCCCAGGGGTCTTTAGCTCCGATTGCTCGGAGAGGGATGTCTCATCTTGAAGAGTGTTTCGCGCTTAGATGCTTTCAGCGCTTATCACGTCCGAACATAGCTACCCAGCGCTGCCACTGGCGTGACAACTGGGACACTAGAGGTTCGTTCGCTCCGGTCCTCTCGTACTAAGAGCGACTCTTCTCAAACATCCTGCGCCCGCATAGGATAGGGACCGAACTGTCTCACGACGTTCTGAACCCAGCTCACGTACCGCTTTAATTGGC
>JBNAWO010000093.1:0-10096 GCA_049699815.1 Ignavibacteria bacterium
TAACAGAAGCAGGTCTGATTAAAGAGAACGATGCTCTGATAACAAATCAAACAAATCTATTTTTAGTTGTAACAATTGCGGATTGCATTCCAATTCTTTTTTATGATCATAAAAATAAAATCGTTGGAGCTGTTCACTCAGGCTGGAGAGGAACATACTCTAAGATACTTTTTAAGACAATTGAGTATTGCAAAAAAGAACTTGATTTAAGTAATGATCAAACTTATTTCTACTTCGGACCTTCGATTTGTAAAAATTGTTTTGAAGTTGATGAAGATGTGGCAGAAAAGTTTGATAAACATTATGTAAAAAAACGAGGTAAAAAGTTTCTCGTAGATTTACAGGAAATTAATAGAAAGTATTTGCTCGATTTTGGCTTTAAGAAAGAAAATATTCAAGTTTCAAAGCTCTGTACTTTTGAACTTTCAAGTTTATTTCACTCTTACCGTCGTGATAAAGAAAATTCTGGAAGAATGTTTGGTGTAATTGGTTTAGTTTAATATGAAAGAAAAGAAATTTTTAATCCCTTTCTTATACTTTTTAATTTGTTTTTTCTGGGGTTCAAGCTGGTATGTTATTAAAGTAAGTCTTCAATATGTGACCCCTTTATTAAATCTTGGTTTTAGATTCTTAGTTTCTGCTCTCGCAATTTTTCTTGTAATGGTATACACCAGAACCAGGCTTGATCTTTCGAAACAATCTATAATTCTCTATTTAATACTTGGATTTTTCTCTTACACCATTTCATTTTCTCTTGTTTACTGGGCAGAAAAAACAATTCCATCTTCTCTTGCTTCAATTCTTTTTGCAATGAATCCATTTTTTGTTGCAATTCTTTCTAGTATTTTTATTAAAGAAGAATCTTTAAGCGCTCCAAGAATTATTGGTATCGTTTTATCTTTTTCAGGAATTCTTTTCATATTTAAAGATGGATTAAAAATTGAATTAACACATTACTTTCCGGGGATGATTGCTGTAATTTTCAGTGCTTTGATGCAGGCAAGTATTGCTGTAACCATCAAGAAAAAAGGAGGAAATCTAAATCCTCTAAGTATGAATTTTATTCCAACTTTGATCGCAGGATTTTTCCTTGTGATCGCTGGTTTCATTACTGAGGATATGAGTTATAATCATTTCACTTTTGAAGCAGTTTTAATGATTATCTATCTTGCAGTCTTCGTCACAGTTTTTAATTTTACAGCTTACTATTCCTTATTGAAAAAGATGAGCGTTGTTATTCTTTCCTTAACTTCTTTTATTACACCATTGATTGCAACTTTCATTGGTGTTGTTATCGGTGGAGAAAAATTATCGAAAAATATTTCGGTGGGTGCATTTTTTGTACTTACAGGAATTTTAATTGCAAACTGGGAAGGAATTAAAAAAATTTATCATCAAAAAAAGGTTCATAGTCTATGAAAGGTACATTAAAAATTCAAAATGCTGTTTTTTATGCATATCATGGAGTAATGACTGAAGAACAGAATTTGGGAAGAAAATTTGAAGTCGATGTAGAGCTCAGATATGATTTTTCGAAAGCGGCTGAGACCGATAAACTTGAATATGCTGTTAATTATGAAAAAGTTTATCAAGCACTAAAAGAAATTTTGACTGGGAACAAATTTTATCTCGTTGAAAAGCTTTCTTATATAATTGGTAAAAAAATTCTGGATAAATTTCAGAATGTTGAAGAAGTTAAAGTAAAAGTAAGGAAATTGCATCCACCAGTGGGAGGATTGATTGATTATGTCGAAGCGTCAATAGAAATGAAAAGATGAAAAAAGTCTTTTTATCTCTTGGATCAAATAAAGGAAATAGATTTAGGAATATCCTTCAAGCGATCGTCAAAATAAGTCAGTTGACCTCTACTCGATTGGAAAAAATATCTTCAGTTTATGAAACTGAACCATATAAAGTTAAAGATCAACAAAAATTTTTAAATCTACTTTTATTGGTATCAACTTCACTTACACCAGTTGAATTACATCAAAATTTATTATCGATTGAAAAAGAACTCGGAAGAAAAACAAAAGGCGATCAACAGGCTCGAGAAATTGATATTGATATCCTTTTTTATGGTGATGAAGTTATTGAGAAACCTGAATTGAAAATTCCTCATTATGATTTGCACAATCGTAAATTTGTATTGGTGCCTTTTGTTGAAATTGAACCCGATTTTGTTCATCCTGTTTTCAAAAAAAGTATAAAAGAACTACTTTCGCAATTAAAAGACGATTTATCAGTAACCAAATTAATCTGACAAATGACTACCCAAAATAAAAGAAAAGAAATTCGCTACATTGCTGTTGAAGGAGTAATTGGGGCAGGAAAAACCACTCTGGCAACTTTACTCGCAGAGAGATTAAATGCTGATCTGGTTCTTGAACAATTCGAAATCAATCCATTTCTGGAAAAATTTTACAAAGACAGAAGACGATACGCATTTCAAACTCAGATCTTTTTCCTTGTCAATCGTTACATTCAGCAGCAAAATATTCTTCAAGCAAATTTATTTAAGCCATATCTTGTAAGCGATTATATTTTTGAAAAAGATAGAATTTTTGCTTCCATCAATCTGGAAGGTGATGAGTTGAAGCTTTACGAAACACTTGCATCGCAACTCGAGAAAAATATCCTGAAACCTGATCTTGTAATTTATCTTCAATCTTCAGTTGATAGATTGATGGAAAACATTAGAAAGCGAGATCGTACTTTTGAAAGAAACATTCAAAGGTCATATATCGAGCAATTGAACGAAGCATACAATCATTTCTTTTTTGCTTATAAATTCACTCCACTTCTTATAGTTAATACTAATGATATAGATTTCTTGAATAATAAAGAGGATCTGGAAAATCTAATTCAATTAATTTTTAGAGAAGATAGAGCTTACATTGAATATTATTCACCAAAAGCGAAAGGACTACTCTAATGTTAAGACTAATTTATTTCTTATTTATGATGTATCTCATTTACAGGGCTTTAAGGTACTTTTACCGCCTATTTGGTGGAAGCTCAATTTCACAGAAAATTAAACAAGAAAAGAAAGAAGTCATTGATGTAGATTATGAAGAAGTTAATGAAGACGAAACTTCATCGAAAAAATTTTTAAATGAAAAAAGTGCTTCTTGACTTATTAAAGTACTTTCTAAAACCAGTTCGTAAATTTTTACCTGTTGAAGGTGAACTATTTAAACATTTAGGGGATAAAGTTAAATTTTTAATCGTTAGACAGCATAATCAACTCGGAGATATGTTGCTTTCAAATTCTCTTTTCCGGGCAATTAAAGAGAAATTACCGGATTCTTTTGTTTGTGTGATTGCAAGTCGTGAGAATTATAGTGGAATTGAATCAAATAAATTTGTTGATAAAGTAATTTTGCTTGATAAGATGAAAATGTGGAATCCGTTTTCTTTGTTTAATTTTTTTTATCAACTTAAAAAAATGAATTTTGATCTGGCTGTTGTACCAGTCACAGTATCTATTTCCTTTACCAGCTGCTTGATTGCACGATTATCAAAAGCAAAATTTACAATCGGACCTAAATCACTTGATGGTAAACCAAATAAATATGCTTTTATGTTTGATTATAAGATCGAGATCGGTTTAGGTGAAAGAGATGAGAGACATATTTCTGAAAAAATACAGGATATTCTAAAACCATTCGGGATTTTTACAGATGATCTGTCTGAACATATTTTGATTAGATCTGAAGATAGAAAGTTTGCTCAAAAATTTTTTGAAGATAAAAAGGAAAGTAAAGTTGGGCTGCACATCGGTGCTGGGAAAATTCCTAACCGCTGGAGTGTTTTTAAATTTGCGGAAGTAATCAATTATCTTTACAATAAATATAATGCGTTTGTATACCTAACAATTGGTCATTGGGATGAAGAATTATTGAAGCAAATTTTACCATTGCTTAAAAAAGAACCAGCAGTTCTTCGAAATTTACCAATCCCAAAACTCGCTGCAATAATTGATGAATCTGATTTATTTATTTCAAATGATACTGGAATAATGCATGTTGCTGGTTCGACCAAAACTCCACTTATAGCCTTATTTGGTCCAACTAATCCAGAAATTTGGGCACCAGTTGGTCAAAATAAAATTTATATAAGAAAAGGATCTTCAATTGACGAAATTCAAGTTAAAGATGTAATTCAAATGATAGATTTAATATTCAAAAAGAATTTTATTGAAGATAAAAAATGATTCAAAAACGAATCGCAGCAATTGATTTAGGAACAAATTCATTTCATCTTGTAATTGTTGAGGTAAAGAACCTTGAGCTTTCACGCTCCATCGAGGAAATTGAAGCAACTAAAAACTTTGAAATTTTATACAGGCAAAGAGAAGTTGTAAGAATAAATTTTGGTGAAGGTAGAGATACTGATTCTCTCACAAAAGAAGGTATTGAAAGAGCAATTAAAACATTAAAAGATTTTAAAGCAAAGATAAATGAATTCAACGCTGAAGCGTATGCGATTGCTACAAGTGCAATTCGTGAAGCAAAAAAACGGGATGAATTTATCTCTTTTGTAAAAGAAAATCTTGGAATTGAAATTAATGTTGTTTCTGGTTACGAGGAAGCTCGATTAATTTATTTAGGAGTTTTGCAAGGTCTCAATGTTTACGATAAACAAGTTCTTTTGATTGATATAGGTGGTGGAAGTACAGAATTGCTCGTAGGAAAGAGGGGGAAAATTCTTTTTGCTGGAAGTTTCAAACTAGGGGCTGTTAGACTTACGCAAATGTTTTTTGATGGTGGAAAAGTTTTTACAAACGATCGAAAACAAGAATGTGAAGAATATGTAAAAAGCGTCTTCGATAAAAATTTAAAACCTATTAAAGATCTTGGATTTGAAGAAGTAATTGGAACTTCAGGACAAATTCAATCAATTGCAAGAATGTTGTACTTACAAGGTTCAGATAGAGAAAAATTTAAAACATTTCATGGTCAGGAGTTTACTTCTAAACAATTCGACAAAGTTTCAAAAAAAATTTTATCTACAACTTCCCTTCAGGACCTGCAATCCATTCCTCAACTTGATGAGAAGAGAGCCGAGATAATCGTTCCAGGGACTATAATTCTTAAAGTTGTTTTTGAGAGCTTAAAGATTGATAGAGTTACTGTAAGTTCCTATGCTTTGAGAGAAGGGATTATAATTAACGCAATTGAAAAAATATATAAGCAAAAACAAAATCAGTTAGAGATTTCTAATGAAGAGGAAAAATTAAAATTAGAAAAACTTAAAAATATAATTGAATTTGCTAAATCTTATGATGTTGATTTAAAACATTCATTTCAGGTTCAGAAGATTGCATTAAAAATTTTTGATGAGCTTCAGCCTTTACATAACTTGAATGAAGATGCTCGGGAATTGCTAAAATATGCAGCAATTTTACATGACATTGGTTACTATATTTCAGTGGCTAAACATCATAAATATTCCTACTTTATTATAAAAAATTCGAATCTTGTTGGTTTCTCTGAAAAAGAAATAGAATTAATTGCAAACATTGCACGATACCATCGCAAAGCTACTCCAAAAGAGAAACATTACAATTTTGCAAGACTTAATGAAAATGAAAAACGATTGATTAATATTCTTTCAGCTATTCTTCGTCTGTCGGATGGATTAGAAAAGACTCACTCCGCTCTAATAAACGATATTAGAGTTATACAAGAAAACGGAAAAAATTCTTTTTTAATGATTTTAAGATATTTGACTTATCCGCCGGAAACTGAATTATGGGCAGCCGAGAAGAGAAAAAAGATCATTGAAAAACTCTTAAATATTAAATTAGAACTAAAATTAGAGCAATTAAACTATTAGAAGCTATTTTATAAACCAGGATAAATGTCACCCAAAGTTTGTCGAGAACAATGTCAGGCTTTGACAAGCTCTGCCTGGCGGAAATTTATTCTATCATTTTTCTCATTATTCGAATTTGACAATAAAAGAATGAAACTTTAACTTTGCAGTGTATGAAAAAGAACTTAACAACATTACTAATATTTGGTCTCGTTAGTTTAACTTTTGCTGGTGCAACTCTTGAATTTTTCAGAGGAAAAAGTGAAAATGATAAAGTAATCTTAGAATGGAAAAGCCGTGAAGAAAGTGCGGTTAAAGAATTTATTGTTGAAAGAAAATCATTAAATAGTGATTACATTCCTCTTGCTTCAATTCAACCTAAAGGTAATAATTCTTATTATTCATTCATCGATGAAACTGCCTTTAAATCCCTTGGTTCTATTTACTACTATCGTTTGAAGATTGTTGATTACAATGGTGCGGTATCGTATTCGAATGAAATTTCGATTTTCCATAGTGTTTCGAGTGTAAAGAGGACCTGGGGAAGCATCAAGGCAATGTTCAGATGATGCCTCTCTTCATTCATTCCTTGTTTTAAAAGCAAGATGAACCTGGAGAAACTTAGAAAATTTCAATACATTTTAGCTTCAAAATCACCTCGTAGAAAAAATCTATTAAATCTGCTTGGGCTTAACTTTCAAACTTTTAATCCTGAAATTGAAGAAAATCATCGAGGTGAAAGACCGGTCGTATACGCTAAAAAATTAGCTGAAGAAAAAGCTGAGGCAGCAAATTTCAAATTCAAAAATAAAATTATAATTGCTGCAGATACAATTGTTGTAATTGATAACCAGATTCTTGAAAAACCAAAATCAAAATCCGATGCAAAACGAATGCTGAGAACCTTAAGTGGAAAAACCCATATTGTTTACACGGCAATTTGTGTGATAAATCAATTGAATGGAAAGAAAGTTATAGATTACGAAAAAACTTATGTAAGTTTCAGAAAACTTGCTTCATCTGAAATCAATGAATATGTAGAAAAAGGAAGTTGTATGGATAAAGCTGGTTCTTATGGCATTCAGGATGATCTAGGAGCGGTTTTTGTCAGCAAAGTGAATGGTTGTTATTACAATGTAGTTGGCCTACCGCTTCAAAAATTATATTTAATTTTGAATTCAATTACACAATAATTTATTATCTTACAAAAGTTTTATTCTTCAATTTTTAATCATCTAATTAGATAAATTTTTGAATATGAAAAATCTTCAGAAGAAAATATTGATTGGTATTACAATAGCTGCAGTAGTCTATCTCGGCTTTTCTTTTTACATTGATTTTGATAAACTATTAGAAGCCTTCTCTCTATTTGACTTCCGATATTTTCCTATTGTATTGTTTTTTAGTTTCTTAAACTATCTCTTAAGATTTGAACGCTGGCACTATTATTTGAATGTTTTGGATATTAGACTACCAAGAAAAATCTCTTTTTCGATTTTTTTTGGCGGTTTGATAATGTCAATCACTCCTGGAAAAGTTGGTGAATTACTAAAATCTTATTTAATCAAAGAATACAATGGTACATCAATTCATAAATCAGCGCCTGTAATTTTGGTTGAGCGACTTGGAGATTTTGTTTCGCTCTTGATGGTGGCAATGGTCGGGGCTATTTATTTTAATTTTGGAAGAAACATAGTTTTGATAACCTTAATAATTTTCGGTGCATTTTTATTTGGATTATCCTATAGACCTTTTGCTGAGCCAGTGATTAGGTATATGAGTCGACTTAAATTTTTACATAAGATTAGTGAAAAAATTTTAGTAGCCTATGAAAACTCCTATAAGTTATTGAGACCACTCCCGCTTTTCTCAATGCTTATACTTGCTGCAATTGCTTGGGGATTTGAAGCACTTGGTTTATACATTATCCTAAAAGTCTTTAATACTCAGGCAACTTTTTTTTGGTCTCTTTTTGTCTATTCGTTTTCAACGATAATAGGGGGGCTTTTACTTGTGCCTGGTGGAATTGGTCCTACTGAAGGAAGTTTGACTTTGTTGCTTGTAAAAACAAATATTCCGTTAAACATTTCATTTGTTGCAACATTTCTAATTCGAGTTGCAACTTTATGGTTTGCGATTTTGATGGGAATAGTTGGTTTGATCTATTTTCAGAAGAAAATTGTTCATAAAAAAGTTTTTGAGATTGACGGAAATGGCGAAAAAATGTTTTAAAATTTTCTTTCACTCTTTTAGTTTAATTTCCTTGAAACTCACTCAAGTTATAGTTAATTTTGAACAAAAATGGAGGAAACAATGGCTTCTGATAAAGGCATAGCAAAAGGATTAATAATTGGATTTTTAGCTGGCAGTGTTGTTGGCGGTTTAGTAGCCCTTCTCTTTGCTCCCAAAAGCGGTAAAGAATTGCGACAGGATATCAAAGGGAAAGCCTCGGATTTAAAAGAAGACCTCGACGAAATTTATTCCCAAACCAAAGAAAAAGTACAGGAATTGATAAACGAAGGTAAAAAAAAATCAGAGAATTTAGTTCAGGAAGCAAAAGAGAAAGCTCAGAGTATTTTATCTGAGGCAGAAAAAGTCTTACAGGAAGCAAAATCTAAAGCTTCTGAAAAAGTAGAAAAGATAAAATCAGATGTATCGAAAGAGGCTAGTAGAGTAAAGTCTGCCATTGATGCTGGTGTTGAAGCATATAAATCAGAGAAAGAATCAACCTAAGAATTTGAAGTGGAAATAATTACATCTGTCCTTATAATATTAGTTTATCTTACCTTAATGTCATTTCTTGTTTATTTAATTTTTTTCTTAAAAGGTTTGTCATCTTCAATCAAGAATATTGAAAAAAACATTGCCGATTCTTCAAATCAACTAAATTCTACCCTTGAACATTTTAAATACACGCTTGATGAAGTTTCAAATCTTTCAAAAAGCATTCAATCAGAACTTGAACAATTAAGTTCCACACTTGAAGTTTTTAAAGAAACTGCAAAAGATTATAAGCGGATTAAAGATAAAGTAGTAAGCACAATCGAAGAACCAATTGATGAATTACATTCGAATGCAAGAGCGTTGGTTAAAGGAATTAGAGTTTTCTTTCAAACATTGTTCAAACGCTCACAATAAAATAGAGCAAGTTGATTATTTTTTTTTATCTCAAGAAATTAGAAAATCAAATAAATTATTTAGTAAATTATTTCATTTCAAAAAAGATTAAATCATCAACTAAAAATCAATAATAAAGTAGCGGAGGTTTCTCTTGAAAGAGTATAAATCAAAAAATATTAGAAATATTGTTTTAGTTGGTCATGGTGGCGCTGGTAAGACTTCTTTAGTTGAAGCTATGCTTTTTACAGCGGGCGCTACCACCAGAATGGGTAGAGTTGAAGATGGAAATACAGTTTCCGATTTCAAGCCTGAAGAAATAGAAAGACAAATTTCAACATCTGCTTCTTTAATGAATGTAGAATGGCAACAAAATAAAATTAACATCATTGATACTCCTGGTTATGCTGATTTTATTGGCGAAGTATTAAGTGGTCTGAGCGTTGCCGATACTGCTGTCCTCGTTCTTAAAGCTGTCGAAGGAATTGAAGTCGGTAGTGAAAAAGCCTGGAAATTGATCAATAAAAATGAATTACCAAGAATTATTGTAATTAATAAGTGTGATAATGAGAGAGCTGATTTCGAAGGTGTATTCGAAGCAATTAATCACAAACTAACTCACGATGCAGTTATTGTTCAAATTCCAGTCAATCAGGGACAGAACTTCAACGCTGTAATTGACCTCCTTAAAATGAAGCAAATTGTTTATGAAAGAAATGGAAACGGAAAGTATAAAGTTGAAGAAATTCCAGATAATTTAAAAGAAAAAGTTTTGAATCTGAGAAATCAATTAATTGAAAAAATTGCAGAATCCGATGAAGATTTAATGAATAAATATTTTGAAAATGGTGAATTGTCTGACGAAGAGATATTAAATGGCTTGAAAAAAGGTATTTTAAATCGAACCATTGTACATGTTTTGCCAACGGCTTCAACTTCTAATGTAAATGTTGCTGGATTTATGGATTTTGTCGTTTCATATTTGCCTTCTCCAGGTGATAGAGGAAAAGTTAAGGCTTTTCAGAATGGGAAAGAAGTTGAAATTGAAATTAATGAAGAAGGCGAACCAGCTTTATTTGTGTTTAAGACAATTGCTGAATCTGCTATTGGTGAGCTTTCACTCTTTAAAGTTTATAGTGGAACAATAACTCATGGTTTGGAC